>JAFOXT010000171.1 GCA_017425745.1 Clostridia bacterium
TGAGGTAAACACAGGCGCTATGTACCGAAAGGGCAACAAGACACCTTATCCGTCAAGATTTATACTTGAAGAAATCAAAAAGCTCGGGGGCAGAATCACAGTTACAAGTGATGCCCACAACGGGGAAAGCATTGATTTCGGATATGAGGTTGCGGAAAAAATTATTGCAGACTGCGGATTTGACAAGGTATACAAATTAGAGGGTAATATTTTTACATAAGAAAAATATGATTTCTCGTAAATTTCACTCTTTTGATGTTGACAATTCCACATAAAGAGTGTATTATTTAAGTTAACAAATAGGGCGAATTTTTCCTTTGCGCCCTGTTTGAATTACCAAATTTTGAAATAACCCCGGTTACGGGGAAAAGTCAGGAGGAAACAAAAAAATGAAAGAAGGAAAAGTTTTTAAGCGTGTACTCGCTATTGCTCTTGTTGTTGTAATGACAATAACAATGATGCCTTTCGGCGTGTTTGCGAATGGTGAAACAAGTACAGAGACACCTGATTCATCAGATGTAGGAACAACTACACCTGAAGCACCTGCAGAACCTGAAACACCTGCAGAACCTGAAACACCTGCGGGATGTGCTCATCTTAAAGCAGATACTGTATACAATAGCAAAAAAGAAGCAACTTGCACAGAAGATGGTGTTAAAGCTTATTATCTTTGCAAGTGTGGCGCTAAGGTTCAGTATCCTTCACTTGATAATCCTAAGGTTGTAACTGATGAACACCTTAAAGTTGCCGCTCTTGGACATGATTTTGGAGCTGCAACATGTACAGAACCTAAGAAATGTCAGAGAACAGGTTGTACAGCAACAGAAGGTGAACCTGCTGGTCATAAGTTTGATACAGAATTCACTGTTGATCAAGCTGCAACATGTACTGTAGATGGTTCAAAGTCAAAGCATTGTACAGTTGCTGGATGTGACGAAAAGTCAGAAGTAACTGTTATTAATGCAGGTCATACAATTGTGCCTCATGATGCAAAAGCTGCAACTTGTACAGAAGCAGGTTGGGAAGCTTATGATACATGCTCAAAGTGTGATTATACTACAAAGGTTGAAATCGCTGCTCTTGATCATGATTGGAAAGCTGCAACTTGTACTGAAGCTAAGAAGTGTCAGAGAGAAGGTTGTACAGTAACAGAAGGTACACCTGTACCTCATAATGTCGAAGGCGTAGCATTCACAAAGTATGATGATGAATATCACACCAAGAAGTGTAAAGATTGTGGTGTTGACACAACTTATGTAAAGCATACATTTGGTGAAGCTGTTGAAACAAAGGCTCCCAAGTGCACAGAAAAAGGTGAAATGACAAGCACTTGTATTTGTGGTGACACAAAGAAGTCAGAAGTTGCTGCTACAGGTCACAATTGGAAGGCAGGCTGGTGTGATGTTTGCGGAACTGGTTGTGAACATGATTGGGACGGCAATAAGTGTAAGATTTGTAAATACACAAGTGTAAATCATCAGTATGAAGATGCTAATTGCCAGAATGAAGCTATTTGCAATATTTGTGGTAACAAAGTAGCAGATAAGAATCCCAATAAGCATGTTAATGAAGAAACTTATAAAAAGAATGAGAAAGAAGCAAAATGTTACGAACCCGGTTATACAGGTGACGAATATTATGTTTGCTGTAACGGTCTCAAGAAGGCTGGTAAAGAAATCACTGTAGACCATGTTTATGCTACAACACTTTCAAAGAAAGACGATGCTACACATGGTAAGAAGTGTACAAATGCAGGTTGTTCAGCTTTTGAAGCATCAAGTGTAGCTGAACATAAGTATGAAATATTTGAAGTAATTAAACCTGCTACATGCGCAAAAGAAGGCGAAGCAACCTACAAGTGCGCAGATTGTGGTGCTGTAAAGACAGATAAAATTGCTAAGCTCGGTCATAAATTTGCTACAGCAGTAACAAAAAAAGATAATGATACACACGGTAAGAAGTGTGCAAACTGTGATGCTTTTGATGCAGTAGCAAACCATGATTGGAAATTCGAGTCTGCAAAAACTCCTGCTACATGCACAGAAGATGGTGTAGGTAACTACAAATGTAAAGATTGTGAAGCTACTAAGGAAGACAAAATTGAAAAGCTTGGTCATGATACAACTGGCGTAGCATTTGAAAAAGTTGATAATGATAAGCATGGTAAGAAGTGTAAGACTTGTAACAATTTTGTTGATGAAGTTGCTCATGAATTTACAACAGTAACTGCAACAACACCCGCTACTTGCGTAGCAACAGGTACACAGACAAAGAAATGTGCTTGTGGTGCAGAAAAGACTGAAACACTTGCAATTAATCCTGAAGCACATAATATTGAAGGCGTACTTTTTGAAAAGGTAGATGCTGAAAAGCATGGTAAGAAGTGTAAGCTTTGTAATGTAGTTGTAGCAAAAGCAGATCACGCATACACAGAAGTTGTTGCTAGTTCAACAGCTACTTGCGTAACTGCTGGTTCAGAAACAAAGAAGTGCGTTTGTGGTGATACAAAGACAACTACAGTTCCTGCAAACGACAACCACGACTGGAATGCTTATGAAACAAAGGCAGAAGCTACATGTACAGCAGACGGTTCAAAGGAAAGAACATGTAAGCGTGAAGGCTGTACAGAAAAAGAAACTGCTAAGATTGATAAGCTCGGTCACAACATGGAAGAAGTTGAAGCTAAGGCTGCAACTTGCCAGGCTACCGGTAACAACAAGTACTATGCTTGTGACAGATGTGACAAGTTCTTCAAGGACGAAGCAGGCACAACAGAAACAACTGTAGCTGCTGAAACACTCGCTAAGGGTGAACATAACTTTGCAAAGTATGTATACAATGTAAATAGTGAAACATGTACTAAGGAAGGTACAGAAACAGCTAAGTGTGCTAATGAAGGTTGTGATGCAACCCATACAAGAGATAAGGTTGGCACAATGGTAGCTCACACATTCAAGAACTATGTTTCTGACGGTAATGCAACATGTATCGCTGACGGTACAAAGAGTGCTGTTTGCGAAATGTGTAAGGAAGCTAAAGATACAGTAGCTGATAAGGATTCACATAAGGTTGCTCCTCATAAGCCTGATTCAACAGGTAGAAAGTGCGAACTTTGTAATGCAGAGCTTGTATGTACTCACACATACTCAGTTGAAAAGATGATCACAAAGACACCCACTTGTACAGTTGATGGTGAAAAGGCTATCGTATGTTCAAAGTGTAAGGCTGTAAAGGAAGGCTCAGTAGAAGTTATTGCTAAAACAGGTCACGCTTGGGACGAAGGCGAAGTAATCAAGGCTGCTTCTTGTAAAGAAGAAGGTAAGATGAAGTACAAGTGTAACAACATGTGCGGTGAAACTAAAGAAGAAACTGTTAAAAAGACAGATCACAATTATAAAGAAGTAATTACACATGCAACATGTACAGAAGCTGGTTACTCAACCTTCACATGTACAGTGTGCGGTTCACACTACGTTGACAAGCCCGTAGAAGCTTACGGCCATATGTTCGAAACTTACTTCTACGATGAAGGTTCAGCTACTTGCTATCAGGACGGTACAAAGACAGCTGAATGTGCTAACGGTTGCGGCACTAAGAACACAGTTGCTGACCCCGGCTCAAAGACAGACCACGAAATGACAGACTTCACTGTAATTACTCCTGCAACATGTACAGAAGACGGTGAAGAAGAAGCTAAGTGCTTCTACCACGACAAGTGCGGCTACAGCGAAATCATTCCCGTTGAGGCTCTCGGTCACGACGATTCAGGCGAATTCGTTGAAACAAAGGCTGCTACATGTACAGAAAAGGGCGAAAAGCAGAAGACATGTACTCGTTGTCCCGAAATCGTTGCAACAGAAGAAATTCCTGCTCTCGGCCACGACGAAACAGCTGAGTTCGTTGAAACTCTCGCTGCAACATGTACAACAGACGGTTCAAAGGAAAAGAAGTGTGCTCGTTGCTCAGAAGTTATTGCTACAGAAGCAATTCCTGCTCTCGGCCACGATATCGCTGCTGAATATACAATCGACGTTCCTGCAACATGTACAACAGAAGGCTCACAGTCAAAGCACTGCTCACGTTGTGACTATAAGGACGGCGTAGTTGCTATTCCTGCTTCAGGCCACGATATGCAGCCCGGCGAAGGCACAACAGCTACATGTACAGAACCCGGTAAGGCTGTATTTGTATGTGCTAACGGTTGCGGTAAGACACACGAAGAAGCTAATGTTCCTGCTCTCGGCCACTCATTTACTTACACATCAAACGGTGACGCAACTTGTCAGGCTGACGGTACAAAGACAGGTAAGTGCATCAGATGTGATGTAACAGAAACAGTTGCTGACGAAGGTTCAATGCTCGAACACGTATTCGGTGAACCCGTTATCGATAAGGCTTCAACAGAAAAGGGCGGTCTTGTAACAACAAAGTGTACAAACTGCGAATATGAAGAAGTTGAAGAAATCGCTATGATCGACAGTCTCAAGCTTAAGTATGAAACTGTTGTTTACGACGGCAAGTATAAGAGACCTAGCCTCACAATCACAGATGCAGAAGGCGCTAAGCTTATTAAGGGCGAAGATTACCTTCTTGAACTTCCCGAAAAGGATGAATGCATCAACGCAGGCACATACACATATAAAGTAACATTTATCGGCAACTACGAAGGCGAAGCAACTCTCACTTATAAGGTTGTTCCCGGTAAGGCTAGCAAGATCGTTTCAAAGGGCACAAAGCAGACTTACATTGATCTCAAGTGGAGCACAGTTAAGGGCGCTGACGGTTACAGAATTTATGTTAAGACTTCAAGCGGCGGCTGGAAGAAGCTTGCTACAGTTAAGGGCAAGACAACTTACAGAGTAAAGGACCTCAAGGCAGGTACAAACTATACATTTGCAGTTAAGGCATTCTCAAAGGCAGCAGACGGTGAAACAACAATCTGGGCAACAGAGTTTGCAGAACAGGCATTCAAGACACTTCCCGGTAAGACAAGCAAGCTTACTGCGAAGACAAATAAGAACGCTGTTAAGCTTACATGGAAGGAAGTTAAGGGCGCTGAAGGCTACAGAGTATACGTTAAGACTGCTAAGGGCGGCTGGAAGACAGTTGCTACAGTTAAGGGCGGTAAGGTAACTTATACAGTTAAGGAGCTCAAGGCTAACACAACTTATGAATATGCAGTAAAGGCATTCTATAAGGACGGTTCAGCTACTGTTTGGTCAAATCAGTTCACAACTGTAAAGGCTAAGACAGCTAAATAATTAAGCTTAACTTAAAAGCAGGCGAGGAAACTTGCCTGCTTTTTCTATTGCTGATTTGTAATAAAATCTACTCTGACCGATTGACAAGATAGGTATTTCTGTGTATAATGTATTAAACCACATAAAATGCGTTAAAAGGGAGAAGTAGCTGCTTTAAATTCTTCCAAGAGAGGAACAGTAAGGTGAAAGTGTTCTGTTGAATCAGCAGTGAAATGCACCCATCAGCACCCGTGGGGAAAGATTTTTGAGTATCTTCGGGCGTAAACCGGCGTTAACGGTCAGAGTTATAAATCAGAGTGGAACCGCGTTTATTACGCCTCTGTAGTCATTGGGCTACGGAGGTATTTATTTTTTATCAGGTGGTATAATATGTTTGACAGACTTAAAGAGGATTTGCAGTGTGTCAAAGACCGTGACCCTGCGGCAAGAAGCAGTCTTGAAATTATGCTTCTTTATCCCGGGTATAAGGCGGTCAGAATGCACAGAAAGGCAAATTACTTTTACAGGCATAAAATGTACTTTCTTGCAAGAGCAATCTCGCAAAGAGCAGTACGCAAAACGGGTATTGAAATACATCCCGGTGCAACAATCGGCAGAAGATTTTTCATTGACCACGGCACAGGTGTTGTAATCGGTGAAACAACTGAAATCGGTGATGACTGCACAATTTATCAGGGGGTTACCCTTGGCGGTACAGGTAAGGATCACGGAAAAAGACACCCGACACTTGGTAACAATGTACTTGTAGGTGCAGGTGCCAAAGTGTTAGGACCATTTAAAATAGGTGATAACTCAAACGTTGCTGCAGGCTCAGTTGTGCTTTCAGCTATTCCCGAGAATTCAACAGCTGTCGGTTCACCGGCTAGAGTTGTAAAGCGTAACGGAAAAAGAGTTGATCGACTTGACCACATTCACACACCTGACCCGCTTTCTCAGGAAATATGCAGACTTAATGCTGAAATAGACAAACTCAAAAAGAAGATAAAGGAAATGGAGGAATAATTCCAATGAAAGTATTTAACACACTCACAAGAAGAAAAGAAGACCTTATACCTTTAAAAGAAGGCGAATTTAAAATTTACGCTTGCGGCCCTACAGTTTATAACTTTATCCATATCGGTAACGCAAGACCTCTTTGCGTTTTTGACGTAATGAGACGTTACCTTGAATACAGAGGCAACAAGGTTAATTTTGTTCAGAACTTCACTGATATTGACGATAAAATTATCCGCAGAGCTAACGAAGAAGGTGTTACCTTCAAGGATATTTCTGAAAAGTATATTGAGGAATTCTGGGTTGACGCAAAGGGTATGAATATCCGTGAGGCTACAACACATCCCAAGGCAACAGAAAATATTGAAGAAATCATCGACATCGTATCTACTCTTATTGAAAAGGGTTATGCTTACGAAGCAAACGGTGATGTTTACTTCAGCACAAAGAAGTTTGATGAATACGGCAAGCTTTCACATCAGCCTCTTGAAGATCTTGAAGCAGGTGCAAGAATCAACGTTGGTGAAGTTAAGAGAGAGCCTATGGACTTTGCTCTCTGGAAGAATGCAAAGCCCGGTGAACCCTATTGGGAATCACCCTGGGGTCACGGCAGACCCGGCTGGCACATTGAGTGTTCAGCTATGGTAAGACGTTACCTTGGCGATACTATTGATATTCATTGCGGTGGTCAGGACCTTATTTTCCCGCACCACGAAAACGAAATTGCACAGAGCGAATGCTGCAATGGTACACCTTTTGCAAGATATTGGATGCACAACGGCTTCATTACAGTTGACAAGGTTAAAATGTCAAAATCACTCGGCAACTTCTTTACAGTACGTGACGTAGCAAGTCAGTACGGCTATGAGCCCATCAGATATCTTATGATTTCATGCCAGTACAGAAGCCCCATCAACTACAGCTTTGACGCAATTGAACAGTGCAAGGCTTCACTTGAAAGACTTTATACATGCCGTGATAACCTTGACTTTGCTCTTAAAAATGCAAAGGATGAGGCTGATGCAAACGACGGCGAAATCATTGCTCTTATCGACGCTAAGAAGGATAAGTTCGTTGAAGCCATGGAAGACGACCTTAATACAGGTGAGGCTCTTGGTGCTATCTTTGAGCTTGTTCGTGATATCAACACAAACATCAGCGGTGTTAAATCAAAGGCTCTTGTTGAATATGCAATCAAGATTTTTGATGAGCTTATGAATGTTCTCGGCCTTCTTTATAACCGCAAGGCTGCTTCACTCGATGACGAAATTGAAGCGCTTATTGAAGCAAGAAACGAAGCAAGAAAGAGCAAAAACTGGGCTGAAGCAGACAGAATCAGAGATGAACTCAAGGCTCAGGGTATTGTTCTTGAAGACACACCGCAGGGTGTAAAATGGCACAGAGCGTAAAATAATCTATCCGCAGAATTCTACGGGGTTCTGCGGAATTTTGGCAGAATGGGAGTGCTTTAAATGTACGGAAAAGACAGTCCGATAGGTGTTTTTGATTCAGGTATGGGTGGAGTAAGTGTACTCAGAAAGCTGAGCAGAGTTATGCCCGGTGAAAACTTTATATATTTCGGTGACTCTGTAAATGCGCCTTACGGAACAAAGAGCAAGGAAGAAATAAAAGCACTTACAGAGAAGGCTTTTGATTTTCTCAGAGATAAAGGATGCAAAGCTGTTGTAATTGCTTGTAATACGGCAACCAGTGCTGCAGCAAAGTATCTCAGGGAAAAATATCCTGATTACTCAATAATCGGTCTTGAGCCCGCTTTAAAGCCCGCTGCATTGTCTATGGATTATCCTAAGGTGCTTGCAATGGCAACTCCGCTTACACTCAAAGAAGAGAAATTCAACAGTCTTATGGCACAGTATGAGGATCAGGCAGAATTTATCAAATTGCCTGCCCCTGAGCTTGTAAAGTACATTGAAAGCGGTGAGCTTGACTCAGAAGAAGAAATTCAGTACCTTGAAGAAATTCTTACACCTTATAAAGACGGAAAGGTTGATGCAGTTGTTCTTGGCTGTACGCATTTTCCGTTTGCAAGAAAGACCATTCAGCGTATACTTGGTGACGATGTACTTGTTTTTGACGGTGGCTTAGGCGCTGCAAGACAGACAAGAAGAGTGCTCGAAGGTAAAAATCTTCTTAACGGAAAAGAAGAGGGAGGAGCTGTTAATTTTATTAACAGTATCCCTGAAAAGACAGAGATTGCTAAAAAGTTATTTTATTACAAAGGTTGATTAAATGAAAATTCAGGACGAGCTCAGAGAATTCCTTTTAAAAGAAGGCGCTGCAGACGTTGGCTTCTGCAGAATTGAAGACGGTGATTTCGGCGAGTGCCGATACGGTATCAGTATAGTTGTGCACCTTTCTGATGCTATTGTTGACGAAATAGGCGTTGAGCCTACACACACCTATTTTAACCATTACAGAAGCGTAAATGCTTTCATAGATTCACTTCTCTTCAAATGCGGCAATTTTCTGCAGATGAGGGGATATAAGTATATTACTGTTGCAGCTTCGCAGAGCATAAATAAAGACGGCTGGAACTATATGGGAAGATATTCTCATAAAAAAGTGGCTGCTTTATCAGGCTTAGGTACAATAGGAAAAAGCTCAATGTTTCTTCATAAAACCTATGGTGCAAACGTAAGACTCGGTTCAGTTTTTACCGATTGTGAGTTTGATGTAAGCGATGTAAAGCCTGTTTCTCTCTGTAAGGATTGTAATCGCTGTGTGATCGCATGTCCATCAGGCGCGATTAAAGGAAACGAGTGGAGTGTTGACTCTGAAAGAGACGATATGTTCGACCCGGAAAAGTGCAGTAATTATATGAAAACCCATTTCAAGCACATCGGAAGAGGTGCGGTTTGCGGGATTTGTATGAAGGTTTGTCCGTACGCAAAAAATTAACTTTTTATCCTTCAAAAAGTTTGAGCATTTCTCTTGACAATGTACTTTTAGTATTATATAATATCTTGAAATGAAATGCCGGTGTGTCGGAATTGGCAGACGACCGCGACTCAAAATCGTGTGCCTTTGGCGTGTGGGTTCGAGTCCCACCACCGGCACCATTCCAAATACTCAGACAGGTGGTGAATCGATATGAAGAAAATGAAAAACGCACTTTGTTCTTCAATCGGTACATCTGTTTCTATTTTTAATAACACAGTTATCTTTAAAATTAACGAGTGACTTTTTGTTGCTCGTTTATTTTTATATTTTGGGACAAAATAATGCATAATTATTACTCTTAAACTTTACATTTCAGAGATAAAGGTGTATAATATTTATATTTATTCGAAAGGGCGTATTTTTTATGAAACACTTACTTAAACTTCTTGACTGGTCAAAGGAAGAAATTCTTGAAACCCTTGACCTTGCAGATAAACTTAAGGCAGAAAAAAAGGCCGGAATCAAGCATCACATTCTTGAAGGTAAGACTCTCGGTATGATTTTTGAAAAGTCATCAACAAGAACAAGAGTTTCCTTTGAGGTTGGCATGTTCGATCTCGGTGGTGCTGCTCTTTTCCTTTCATCAAAGGATTTACAGATAGGCAGAGGTGAGCCTGTTGAAGATACAGCAAGAGTTCTTTCAAGATTCCTTGACGGTATTATGATCAGAACATTTGACCAGGAAGAGGTCGAATCACTTGCAAAGTACGGTTCAATCCCCATCATCAACGGTCTTACAGATTTCTGTCATCCCTGTCAGGTGCTTGCTGACCTTCAGACAATCCGTGAATACAAGGGTAGCCTTGAAGGTAAAAAGCTTTGCTACATAGGTGACGGTAACAATATGGCAAACAGCCTTATTGTCGGCGGTATCAAAACAGGTATGAGTGTTGCAATTGCTTGTCCTAAGGAATATCAGCCCGATGCTGAAATTATGAAGTGGGCAAAGGAAAACGGCGACTTTATCTGCACAGACAACATTCTTGAAGCTGCAAAGGGCTCAGATGTTCTTTACACAGACGTATGGGCTTCAATGGGCCAGGAAGGCGAAGCAGAGGAAAGAAAGAAAATCTTCAAGGATTATCAGATTAATGACAGTGTTGTAGAAGTAAGTAACGAAGGCGTAATGGTGCTTCACTGCTTACCTGCACACAGAGGTGAAGAAATTACTGCAAAGGTGCTTGAAGAGCATGCATCAGAAATTTTTGACGAGGCAGAAAACAGACTCCACGCACAGAAGGCAGTTCTTGTAAAGTGCATGGCTGACTGATTACCATAAAAATAAAAGAAAGGAAGTTTCACAGATTTTTGTGTGGACAAGGGCAAAGATAACATGAAAAAGCGTTATTTGGTTTTGCAGGATAAAACGGTATTTGAGGGTTATGCCTTCGGTGCTGATTGCGAAAAGATAGGCGAGCTTATCTTTTCTACAAATGTGGTTGGTTATATTGAACTTCTCACTGACCCGTGCTATTACGGACAGATTGTTGCTCAGACCTTCCCGATGATTGGTAACTACGGAATTATTGAAGAAGACTTTATCGGTAAGCCTGCACTCAATGGTTATGTTGTGCGTGAATGGTGCGATGCTCCCAGTAATTTCAGATGTGAATATGATATTGACAAGTTCCTTAAGGATAACGGTATTCCCGGTATTTACGGCGTTGACACAAGAGAGCTTACAAACATTATCAGAGACGGCGGCACACAGACAGCGATTATCTGTGATGAGGTTCCCGCAGATCTCAGTGTTCTTGAAGGCTACAAGATTGTTGATGCAGTAAAGAATACAGCTTCAAAAGAAAAAACAGAGCATATTTCAGCTCTTGAAGTAAAAAATCACCTTGCAATTGTAAATTTCGGCTCCACAAAGAAGCTTGAAACTGAACTTGCAGGCAAGGGATATAAAGTTACAGTTGTTCCTTATGACACCAAGGCAGAAGAAATTCTTGCACTTGGCGCAAAGGCGGTAATTCTTTCAGAGGGTGCAGGTAACCCGGTCGAAATGAAGGACGCTGCAGTTGAAATTGAAAAGCTTATGGGTAAAATTCCTATGTTCGGTATCGGTCTTGGCCATCAGATTATGGCTATTGCAAAGGGTGCTGAAATTGAAAAGCTTTCTTACGGTCACCACGGCGCTAATCAGCCCGTAAAGGTTGTCGGAACTGCAAGAACACTTATCACTTCTCAGAATCACAACTACGCAGTTAAAGAAAGCAGTATCAAGGAAGGTACTGTAAGTCACTTCAACGGTAACGATAAGACCGTTGAGGGTATTGAATACAAAAACAGCTTTGCGCTTTCAGTTCAGTTTGAAGCTTCAGCTGATTATGTAATTGAAAAAATAGAAAAAGTAATGGAGGAGTTTAACAATGCCGCTGAATAAAGATATTAAAAAAGTTCTTGTTATCGGTTCAGGTCCTATTGTTATCGGACAGGCTGCCGAATTCGACTATGCAGGCGCTCAGGCTTGCCGTGTTCTTAAGCAGGCTGGTATGAATGTTGTACTTGTTAACTCCAACCCTGCTACAATTATGACAGATAAGGCTCTTGCTGATGAAATTTATCTTGAGCCCCTTACTGCTGAAACACTTAAGAGAATTATCAAGCTTGAAAAGCCCGACTCACTTCTTGCGGGTCTCGGCGGTCAGGTTGGTCTTACTCTTTCAATGCAGCTCTGGAAGGAAGGCTTCCTTCAGGAAAACGGTGTAAAGCTTATCGGTACTGACGTTGAAGCTATTGATAAGGCTGAAGACAGACAGCTTTTCAGAGACACAATGGAAAGCATCAATCAGCCCTGTATTCCTTCAGAAATTTCATACGATATTGAAACATCACTTGAAATAGCAAAGCAGATCGGTTATCCCGTTATTGTTCGTCCTGCTTTCACTCTTGGCGGCGCAGGCGGCGGTGTTGCTTATAACGAAGAAGAGCTCAGAGTTATTGCTAAAACAGGTCTTGATGCTTCACCCATCACACAGATTCTTGTTGAAAAATACATCAAGGGCTGGAAAGAAATTGAATTTGAAACAATGCGTGACTCAGCAGGTAACACAATTGCTATCTGCTCAATGGAAAACTTCGACCCCGTTGGTGTACACACCGGCGACAGTATCGTTGTTGCTCCCGCACTTTCACTTTCAACAAAAGAATACAATATGCTCAAGAATGCTGCTCTTGATATTGTAAGCGCACTTAAAATTGTCGGTGGTTGTAACTGCCAGTTTGCTCTTAACCCCGATTCATTCGAATATGCAGTAATTGAAGTTAACCCCCGAGTTTCACGTTCATCAGCTCTTGCTTCAAAGGCAACAGGTTATCCCATTGCAAAGATGACAACAAAGCTCGCTCTCGGTTATAATCTTGACGAAATTCAGAACGATATTACAGGTGAAACAATTGCTTGCTTTGAGCCTTCAGTTGACTATGTTGTTTGTAAGTTCCCCAAGTGGCCCTTCGATAAGTTCCTTGGTTCAAGCCGTAAGCTCGGTACACAGATGAAGGCTACCGGTGAAGTTATGTCAATCGGTCAGAGCTTTGAAGAAGCTATTATGAAGGCTATCAGAGGCGCTGAAATTTCACTTGACACACTTAACGCTGAACCTATCAGCGACAAACCCTTGCTCGAGAGACTTGAAGAACAGGACGACAGAAGAATCTTCACAATCTTTGAAGCTATAAAAGCAGGCGTTTCAACAGAAACAATCAACGAAATCACAAGAGTAGACAAGTGGTTCATTGAAAAGCTCCGTAACCTTGCTGATTTTGAAAATGAAATTCAGGGTAAGGAAATTGACGAAGAAACTTATATCAGAGCTAAAAAGCTGGGTTATAACGACAAGACTCTCAGCAAGTTCTGTTCATTCACCGAATCATTCCACAGAAGTGCAAGCTATAAGATGGTAGATACCTGTGCTGCTGAATACAGTGCTTCAACACCTTACTTCTATTCATCATACGATAAGGCTTGTGAATCAAGAAGATTCAAGCGTTCAGGTAAGGACGTTGTAATGGTTCTCGGTTCAGGTCCCATCAGAATCGGTCAGGGTATTGAATTCGACTACTCATCAGTTCACTGCGTATGGACTCTTAAGGAGCTTGGATATGATGTTGTAATTGTAAACAACAACCCTGAAACAGTTTCAACTGACTACGATACAGCTGACAGACTTTACTTTGAACCTCTCTGTCCCGAAGATGTAATGAACATCATTGAGGTTGAAAAGCCCGTAGGCGTTGTTGTTGCTTTCGGCGGTCAGACAGCTATCAAGCTTACAAAATTCCTTGATGACAGCGGAATCAAGATTCTCGGAACATCACAGGAAGGTATTGATACAGCAGAAGACAGAGAAAAGTTTGACGCTCTTCTTGAAAAGTTCGGCTTCCTTCGTCCCAAGGGAACAGGTGTTATGACACTTGAAGAAGCTCTTAAGGCTGCAAATGAGCTTACTTATCCCGTTCTTCTCAGACCTTCATACGTTATCGGCGGTCAGAATATGCAGATTGTCCACAATGACGTTGAAGTTGAAAGATACATGAAGAAGATTCTTTCAACAGGTATTGAAAATCCCGTACTTGTTGATAAATATATGAGCGGTACAGAAATTGAGGTTGACGTAATCTCCGACGGTAAGGATGTTCTTATTCCCGGTATTATGCAGCACATTGAACGTGCAGGCGTTCACTCAGGTGACTCAATTGCTGTATATCCTCCCTTCTCACTTACAGACAAGATGACAGAAACTGTTGTTGACTGCTCAGAAAAGCTTGCTCTTGCACTCGGCACAAAGGGTCTTGTTAACATTCAGTATCTTATCTATGAAAACCAGCTTTACATTATCGAAGTTAACCCCAGAGCTTCAAGAACAATTCCTTACATCAGTAAGGTAACAAATGTTCCTATGGTTGACCTTGCAACAAAGGTAATGACAGGTACACCTCTTAAGGATTTAGGCTACGGCACAGGTCTTTACGAAGCACCTCCTTACTATGCAGTTAAGGCTCCCGTATTCTCATTTGAAAAGCTCAACGATGTTAACAGCTACCTCGGACCTGAAATGAAGTCCACAGGTGAGGTTCTCGGTATCGGTAAAACTCTTAACGAATCACTCTTCAAGGCTCTTGCTGCTTCAGGCATCAAGATTGAATCAGGCAACGCAAACGGAGAGCTTGGTGTTCTTCTCAGCGTTGATGAGCACGACCTTGACGAAATTGTTTCAATTGCAAAGAAGCTTCAGGACCTTGGCGTAAATATCTATGCTACAAAGGAAACTGCAAGAGCTATTGTAAATCTTGGTATCAATGTAACTTACATCAAGGGTATCAGAGAAAACGATTACTGCTTCTCACTGCTTGAAAGCGGAAAGATTAACTTTATCGTTTACACAGGTGCTCTCTTTGATGACACTATGGATAATTACATTGCCCTTCACAGAAAGGCTCTTCAGCTTGGTATTGCTTGCTTTACTTCACTTGATACAGCTAACGCAATGCTCGATATTATGGCAAGTAATTATACTCAGCAGAACACTGAGCTTATTGACATCAACTCAATGAGAACAACAAGAAATAAGTTCAAGTTTGCTAAGATGCAGGGTACAGGTAACGACTACATCTTTATTGATAACCGTAACGGTGAAATTACTTGTCCCGAATCACTTTGCATCAACTTCTGCGACAGACACTACGGTATCGGCGGCTACGGTATGGTTCTTATTGAAAACTCCGATGTTGCTGATGCAAAAATGAGAGTATTCAACCGTGATGGCTCAGAAGGCAAGATGGCAGGTAACCCCATCCGTTGCGTTGCAAAGTATCTCTATGATAACGGCATTGTTGTCAAGGACGAAATGACAATTGAAACAGGTGCAGGTATCAAGGAGCTTAAGCTTTATGTTTCAAACAAGAGAGTAACCTCAGTTCAGGTTAATATGGGCAAGCCCGACTTCAGCACAAAGGCTCTTCCCTGTACTCTTGATGAAGACGAAATCATTGACTATCCCATTACAATCGGTGCAGGCAGCTACAATATTACCTGCCTTTCAGTAGGTAACCCTCACTGCGTTGTATTCAAGAAGGATATTGATTCAATTGATATCAATAATATCGGCCCCAACTTCGAAAAGGCTGACATTTTCCCTGAAAGAATCAACACCGAATTTGTAAGAGTTGTAAACAGAAATACACTTAAAATGCGCGCTTATGAAAGAGGTAACGGTGAAACCTTTGCTTGCGGTACAGGTGCTTGTGCTGCTGTTGTTGCAGCAGTTGAAAACGGCTTCTGCAAGAAGGGTGATGAAATCACAGTTAAGCTCAAGGGCGGCGATCTTGCTGTAACCTATAACGACGACGGCATCTTTATGACAGGTAACGCTGTTCTCGTTTACGAAGGTGAAGCAGAGTATTAATACTTTTGGAGAATTAACTTTAATGAGTAAAAAAGTTATAGTTATCGGTGCAGGTGCCTCCGGCCTTATGGCTGCGGGCACCGCTGCCGAAAACGGACATAATGTTGTTCTTGTTGAACGAAATGACAAGGTTGCACGTAAGGTTATGATTACCGGTAAAGGCCGTTGTAATGTAACCAACAACTGCACACTTATAAATGACCTTATTCAGAATGTGCCAACTAACGGAAGATTCCTTTACGGCGCATTTTCAAAGTTTATGCCCATTGATACAATGGAATTCTTTGAGGATATGGGTGTTACACTTAAGGTTGAAAGAGGTAACAGAGTTTTTCCTGAAAGCGATAAGGCTGTTGAGATTGTAGACGCTCTTAATGCCTTTTCAAGTGACGCAGGAGTAAAACGTATCAAGGGCAGAGCGACCTCTCTTATAGCCGAAAACGGCGAAATTAAGGGCGTTAAGCTTGAAGACGGCGAAGAGCTTTATGCTGATGCAGTTATTGTTGCAACCGGCGGAGCTTCTTATCCTCTTACAGGCTCAACCGGTGACGGATACACTCTTGCAAAGCAGGTGGGACATACCGTAACTGAGCTTAA
>JAFOXT010000172.1 GCA_017425745.1 Clostridia bacterium
CTTGCGATAATTGAAGTTGGCTGAAACTGCTATGAAGTACAGCACACAGGCAAACGCTGTAAGAAGAGTGTTGACAACGATGTGGTGCTTTTTAAATTCAAAAATAACACAGGATACTACACAGTAGATATTGATTACGACCAGAATGAGATTTAAGAAAATCAGTGTGTACTGCAGATATTCGGGTAAATTAAAAAAGCTTATCATCAGGCATCACCGCCTTTCACTCTAAGAGTTACATAAACGGTGTTATCTTCTGATGTCTGTGTCAGTCTGCCGCCTAGCTTCTGAGCAGTGTCATAAAACCTATGTAATATATGAGGCTCCTTATTTGTATCAGCAGTTATTCTGAAGCTGAAGCCGTCATCAAAGCTTATTTTTGCAGTAACTGCATAAAGCTCAGGCAGAAGCTCCTCAAGTACAGCCTGCCACAAGTCAAAGCAAAGAAGAATAAGGTCAGCATCAAGCCCCTTGTGTTCAGCAGTGTACACATCAGAAACACCCCCGTAGAGTCTTATGTATTCAGATGATTCCTTAAGGCTGAGATAAAGCTCTTCGGAGTTATTAAGGTGCCTTCTGTCCTTGAGCAAGGAAAGATTTGCCCTTCTTTTTACATAACAGTTAAGAATACATATATGAGCCATATTCTTTCTGAAATCACCGTCGGCTTCAATAAGCCCCGATATCATTTCAAGCTCCTGCCTTACAAGCTCAGAAATTGAGTCATAAAGTCTGGTCTGCTCGGCAATTTTTGCTCTCTGCTCACGAATTTCATTCTCAGCACGAAGCAGGTCGCCTTCTTCAGAAAGACTCTGACTGATTTGTTCAAGGCGCTCATTCATTTCATTGACAGCTGTCATATCCTCTGTCCAGTAAACATAGCCGCCTGAAATACGGTTTGAAAGCAGAAGTGTATTTTCATCTGTAAAAACATTCTTATCCTTTGCCTCGTTCATCTGCTCTTTTGTAAGCTTCAAAGCATTGTCGGAACGGTAGACAACATTATCATCAAAGCCTGCAATCTGAAAAGCGGCACTTGACTTTGAAACAATTTCACCGTAAGCACTGTTTGAGGGCATAATACCGATACGGATACTGCTTTCAAGCATAGCAATCAAAATAAAACAGTGGGTTTCAGGCAGATTAAATGGAGCAACAGGCCACAAGCCTAAAATATAGTCACTGATAATATACAGGGATCCGAGAGCGAGCCAGAAAACCGGCATCCATGCTTTCTTTTTATTAACTGCTCTGCACTTTACAGAAAGTATAATAACCGCAGCAATAAGGAAGAAATAAATCCACACTGTTGAAATATAAAAGAGAACACCCCAATCATACTGCTGATCCCATGCGACAAAATCAAGATTGAAGCTGAAGGCAAGCTGATGTACATCATTAGTCAGATACAGTGCAACAAGCACGCCTGCAAAAGCAAAAAGGATATAAAATATTTTCGGTAATCTGTAGTCTTCCTGCTTGCCTACCCTGAACGAAATTATATAAGCAAGATAAGTTGCAAAAATCTGCGGCACATAGTAGAGGTACCACAAAAAACGCCCTGCAAAATTTCCGTCAAGATAAATTCTGTGCTTTGCCGCACCGAAAAGGACATACATAACCATAAAGAAGACAACGGCAAGTATAAGGCGTCGGATTTTCACCGAAAGAATACTTCTTTCGATATAGATACCCCAGGAGAAAATTATACCTAAATAAATAATATTACTGTAAACAAATGCAATAGTTCCTGAAAAAGTTTCAGGCGGAACGATTGCTCTTAAGATACCTGCCGACAGAAAAAGAATACCTGACAAAACAGCAGGGAATTGTTTGATTTTGTTTTTCTGCGGCATAAGCTTCCCTTCTTTCACGTTTGGAGTCAGGTTCATTATATATTAAAGTAAAAGATTTATCAAGAGCAGTGAAAAAAGCCACCTTTTTACAGGTGGCTGAAATTCATTTTATATTGCAGTTTTTATCAAACGCAGGGTTGAACGCATAGAAGTTCTTGCTGTTCATCTTGTCTGTTGCAATTCTTAAGCCCTCAC
>JAFOXT010000173.1 GCA_017425745.1 Clostridia bacterium
GACTGCAATGTTTCTGACGGATTTACTTTTCTTCGGTGTTTCGTAAACGGGAGCAGCCGCAAAAGGGGAGGGCTCTTCTTTTGCTTCAACTTCGGTTTCCTGCGCCATTTTTTCAGTTTCATCATTGAGAAGATAGTCCGTTGTGACACCAAAAAGCTTGCTTATAGCAAGGAGCTTACTCACCTCAGGTGTAGCTTCACCTGTTTCCCATTTGCTTACGGACTGCCTTGAAACTCCTAACTTTTCAGCAAGTGCCTCCTGAGAAAGACCTTCCTTTTTTCTGAGCTCATATATTTTTTCGTGAAGCCTCACTTTAATCAACTCCTTTGCTGATTTTATTTTACTGTAAAACAAGCTAAAAAGCAATAAACTTTACTTGGAAATTGCGCAACCGTTGGTTGCAAAGGTAAAAAAAGACTGCTGCAAAAGCAACAGTCTTTAATAACATTAACTTTTACGCCTGGGAAGCTTCCTCGGCAGCAGCCTCTCTCTTTTCTCTTACGAAAGCATAGATGGGTTCGAGTCTTTCCTTGGTAAGGGGATAACCGAATCTCATAAGAAGCCATACGCCTGTGTAAACAACTGCGGGAATGATTGTGCAGATAAGCATAATCTTTTTACTTGTGCCGTTTTCTGTGATGAAGCCGTTGCCTGCTGTTGTGCTGTCGTACTTAGCCCACTGAAGAAGGAAGAGACCTGCTGTATCAGCAATTGTCTGACCGAGCTTTCTTGAGAAGGTGTAAACTGCATAAACAGCGCTTTCACTTCTGATGCCTGTGGTGTATTCCTGATAGTCGATAACGTCCATTACAACTGCCCAGCAGGTAAGGCTTACGAATGTATAGCCAAAGCCGATGAGAAGAAGTGCGAGCATAAACATCCACGCAGGGAAAATACCCTTTTCAGGATTAATCATATCAATGAAGCTCTGATTGTTAGCGAGAATTGCGAGAACAACTGATGTGATTGCCGCAATAATTGAGAACTTACCGCAAAGCTCCTTCTTACCGAATTTTGCTGAAAGCTTCGGAGTGAAGAGAACAAGGCAAACCATGGGAAGGTAGTTACATACTGTACCGAGAACACCAAGGCTTGTGTTTGTGAAGTAGTTCTTATAAAGGTATGTGTTGAATGAGTTGAACTGAAGCTGACCTGAGATAAGAACACCTGCAAGAGCAACAGTAACAAAGGGACGTGATTTGAGAAGTCCGAGATAGGTTTTCTTAAGGTCGACCTTGGGGTCTGCCTCTGAGGGAACTCTTTCCTTTGTGGTCTTGAAGCCTACAAGGTAGAAGACGATTGAAAGAATACCCATAACAAGACCGAAGATGAACATCTTGTTGCCGTCTGTTACCTTAACAACCTCGTTTGTAACCTTGTCAATAACTGCTGTGCCGTTTTCCATCTTAGCTGAATAGATGAAGAAGGGAGCGAGAAGTGAAACAACTGCACCGCCTACACCTGAACCGATTGAACGGAAGGTTGAAAGAAGGTTTCTGCCGTTGGGGTCATCAGTGATAACTGAAGCCAGTGAGCCGAAGGGAATGTTCATACCGGTGTACATCATACCGTAAAGACAGTATGTGATGTAGCAGATGCCGAGAAGAAGGCCCTGACTCTGAGTGAACTGATGATAGGGCAGGAAGCAGAGAATTGTTGAAATACCGAGAGGGAATGCAACCCACTTGAGGTAGGGGCGGAACTTACCGTCCTTTGAGGGTGCACGCTTAGCAACAAGCGCACCCCACAAGGGGTCGTTGATGCAGTCCCAGATACGGGTAATCATAAACATAACGCCGGCTTTTGCAGGAGCAATACCCAGAACGTCGGTCATGAACATTTTGAGATAGCTTGAAATATATGTAAGGTTAAACATATTTGCCGCTTCGGCAATAGTGTAACCTGCGGCGTCTTTTACGCCTATTTTATTAGGATGCTCGTTAACGGGAGCTTCCTTTTGCTTTTTTTCTTTTGCCATTGAAACTACTCCTTTACTTTAATTAACCGAAAAGGCCTTCTTTGATTGTAATAACTCCGGGTGTAAAGCCTGCTTCTTCAACAGCCTTTATGATAAGCTCATCGCTTACCTCACCCTTCATTGAAACAGTTGCAGAATTCTTTTCGTGGTCAGCCTTTACCTTGCTTACACCGCTGATTTTTTTGATTTCATCTTCAACGGCTTTAGCGCAGTGCTGACAGTGCATGCCTGTTACTTCAATGATTTTTTTCATGGATAATACCCCTTTCTATATTAATATATATAATTACCAACATATAGAATACCACTTTGAACGCAATAAATGCAACACCTTTTTGGCAAAAAAAGGAACTATCTGTGTCTATGGGGTGATTTTTGTCAGTTTTGTATGATTTTGCCGAAGAGTTTTTGTTAAAAAAAACGAATAAAAACAAAAGAAAAAATAATTGAAAAATCTTTTTACAAATTTACGCAAAACTGCTTGACTTTTTTGTCATTTTAGTGTACCTTTATTAAGTAAATGTTTGCGTGTCTTCAGATGCGAAGCATAATACGGAAAAAGCGCCGGAGAAAGGCGTAAATTTTTGAAAGGGGTTTAACAGACCATGAAGAAAGAAATCAAGGTTGTTGCCATTGTTCTCGCAGCCCTCATCATTTTCTTAAGCGGCTTCGGCATCGGCGCAACAAAAGGAATCAAAGTTAACGTTACTTACGAAGGTGGCTCAGCTCCTGTAGGTGGTGCTCCTGCTACAACACAGGCTCCCGCTACAACTCAGGCTCCCGCTACAACACAGGCTCCTGCTACAACACAGGCTCCTGCTGGTAACGACAGCACAACAAAGGCTCCTGAAGCTAACGCTCCCGCTGGTGACAGCAAGGTTCCCGCAACAACAGAAGAAATCGTAGCAGCTTACAACAAGGTTCTTAACGGTACAAAGAACTACCAGGGTAAGGTTCACATCAAGAAGGACAGCACAGTTAGCCTTCAGATCACAGACTGCCCGGGTGGTAACCTCGTAAAGAACATCGTTCAGCCCGTAGTTGACAACCTTGCAGGTGCATCAACTTGGGAAGATGATTACGAAAACGGTGTAACTCCCGAAGGCGGCAAGTTCTACAATGCTATCACACCCGGCGACAGAGATGCAGCTCTTACAGTTGACGCAGTTGCTTCAGCTTCAGCTACAGCAGATGGCGCAGGCTACAAGATGACAATCACTCTTAAGCCCGAAACATCAAAGTTCGACGGTACAAACACAACTGATCCCGTATTCCACAAGCAGATCACTAACCCCCTCAACCTTGCAGAAATCGACCTCGGTGATGCTATCCAGATTACAGCTGCTGATATGGCATACGCAGGTGCAACTCTCGACGTAGCAGTTGACGGCGAAGGCAGAATCACAAGCCTTGGTCTCAAGATGCCTATCGAAGGTTCAGGTACAGGTAAGGCTGGTCCCATCAATGCTACAATCGGTATTGCTGGTTCACTTGATGACGTATACACAATGACATACTAAGATTTATGTACATTAAGCCACTGCATTGCAGTGGCTTTTTTGTTGCCAAAAATAACAAAGCAAAAAAAATAAGACTGTCCAAAAGGACAGTCTTCAGCTTGTTGAAAAATCTTTTTCGACAAGCTGTCAGACTTTTGAGAAATGTACAAGATGATCTTTTCTTTACCCCGAAGGCGTACAAAGGTACTCCGAGAGGGTAAAAAAAGGTCAAAACAATATCAAAATCGTACAAGGCTCGATGCTTTGTACGATTTTCTTTCTATTGATTTTTAATTAATTATATTACGATTTATCTTTTTATAAAAGAGATTGTTGTTCTTGTGCGTTTGTAGAAAGTCTGAAGACTGTCCAAAAGGACAGTCTTTTCCGTTTAAGCGTTAAAAAGTGCCTGAATGAATTTGAAAAATGCAGTTGCTGATCTTGAAAGAATCATATACAGCTTGTAAATCAAATCCATTGTTTCAGCATCGTTTGAACCGAACATGGTTATTCTCCTTTGCTTTTTTTAATTATAAACCTTCGCCGGGCTTGGGGCCGTCTGCAAGAACGAACATAAGCCATTCAATTACAGTGTCCATAAACTTGTGGAATTCTTCCCATACAAGCATGAAGCCGTTCCAGTCAATGTGATTAAACATATCATTTTCTCCTTTTCATTAGGTTGTTTAAAAGGTATAGTTACCTATTCAATACCCTATTATTTTACTACTAATTAAATCTGTTGTCAATTGCTTTCATAAAATTTGTTAATATGTAGTTAATATGCACAATTTTCGGTTAGCTTTTTTAACAGCAAAACCTACAAAGACTTTTGTCTATTTTTTATATTGCAAGTGAAACCTCTTTTCTTGTATAATTAAATTGTAAGTTACTATATGTAAAAGAGGTGTATAATATGAAAAAAATAATTACAATAAGCAGACAGTTCGGTTCAGGCGGAAGAAGCATCGGTAAAGAGGTCGCTGAAAAGCTGGGCTATGCGTACTACGACAGCGAGCTTGTGCTTCAGGTTGCAGAAAAAACCGGCTTGCACCCGTCATATATCGCTGATGCAGGCGAGTATGCACCGGGCAAAAGTATTCTCTCTTATGCCTTTTCATCAGGCATCAGCCCCGGCTCAATGAATGCTTCAGACTACCTCTGGAGTGCGCAGTGCAGCGTAATTATGGAGCTTGCAGAAAAAGGCAACTGCGTAATCGTGGGCAGATGTGCTGACTATATTCTCCGTGAGCGTGAGGATTGCCTTAACGTTTTCATTTATGCCGATAAAAGCTACAGAGCAAAGCATATAGTTGAACGTTACGGCGTAACAGATAAAAGTCCTGAAAAGCGCCTTGAAGAGAAAGATTCAAAGCGCAAGACAAACTATAAATATTACACAGGCAGAAACTGGGGCAGTGTGGAGAATTATCATATCTCCCTTGACAGCGGTGTCATTACTCCTGAAAAGTGTGTGGATATTATAGTTGAACTGGCAAAATAAAAAACTTTAAAAAAGTTAAATAAAACCTTCTTAAGGTATTGACAACACTGGCAATTACTGTTATAATCTTTAACTGTTGCAGTGTGTCTGCAACAAAATTCCTTGCTCTGTACAAGGATACAGGGCCAGAGACCATAAGGAGGTAAAAGACATGAACAATTATGAGACAATGTTCGTATTTTCAACTGCAAAGGGTGAAGAAAGCGTAACAGCACTCACAGAGAAGTTCAGCGCTCTTATTGCTAAGAACGGTACACTTGATAAGTGTGAACCCTTCGGTGCAAACGGCGGTGTTCGTACACTTGCTTACGAAATCGACGACGAAACAACAGGCGCTTACATTCTCATGAACTATGCCGGTGAAGCATCACTTCCCGCAGAAATCGACCGTGTTGCTAAGATCACAGACGGCGTTCTTCGCGTTCTCACAATCAGAAAGTAAGGAGGAGCCTAAATTATGCTTAACTGCGTAACACTTATGGGCAGACTCGTTGCTGACCCGGAGCTTCGTACAAC
>JAFOXT010000174.1 GCA_017425745.1 Clostridia bacterium
GTAATAACACCACGCTCTTTGATACTCTCAACGAGCTGCATCATATCGTCATCGTCCCGTACCTTATATGGGTGTTCGGGAAAATCGTCAATCAGCTCTAAAGGAATATCTCGGATTTTTGCGAGTTTTTCATCATCTCTCATTTCCTGAGTCGAGAATATATCATCGAACTTGGGCAGAGTGAAGTCGCTCTTTCTTCCTGCCATCGGCTAACACCTCCTTTGAAAATTCGGTGTAGGCTTTAGACACCGTGCTATTGGGTTCGTAGGCGTAAATGCTTTTTCCCTTAGAACTGACCTCTGCCGCTTTGATTGCGATAGGAATGTGGGTGTTATATATCTTGATATAACTACCGAAGTTCTCACGCAAGGCATCTGTGGTGCTTTTGGCAAGGTTCGTTCTGTTATCCACAAGGGTTAGGAGAATACCGTCTATTTTAAGGTTGGGATTGATATGCTTCTTTACCTTTGTGATTGTTCTCATTAACTGCGTCATACACTTTGCCGGAAGATAATGAGCCTGAACGGGAATGATTACGCTATCTGCCGCCGACAAGGAATTGAGAGTCATCATACCAAGCGAGGGTGAACAGTCGATTATGATATAGTCATAATTGTGCTTCACTTCGTTCAGGTAGTTTCTCAAAATGGCTTCTCGGTTCATTGCGGTTACAAGGCTAATCTCAAAATCAAACAAGTCGCTGTTTGACGGGATAAGGTCAACGCCTTCCTTATGATGTAGCACACCGTTCATTGGATCTTTGCATTTATCTTGCATAACTTCCACCATCTTGTCTGGTAATGCAATAGGTAGGTTGTCTGTATCTCTCCAACCAAGGCAGGTAGTTAAATCGCCCTGCGGGTCTGCATCAATAAGAAGCACTTTCTTTCCTTGCATAGCTAATCCAACACCAAGATTTAGAGTAGTTGTTGTTTTTCCTACTCCGCCTTTTTGATTACATATAGCAATCGTTTTACAGTTGGGCATTGTGTTCGCTCCTTTCGTTAGATTTGGTTTTACCCACATAAACACAAAGTGCTTGTCTTTGTGCTTATGTCGCCGCATTTAATTCGATCTCATCCCCCAAATGCGTAAAAGGAAATCAACAAGCGTTCAGTTGCTAACCGAACTCATAGGAATTTCACCTCTGCCGGGTTCTCCGCCAGCTCCGTAGAGAAGTATCATTGTCCCTGACACGTTTCATTGCCGTATCCGTAGCAATCGGATATTTCAGAATAGTTCGGAATCGCTACCCACCTTGCTTTCCGTGATAACCTATAAGGGCAGGTGGTTCTTGGCGTACTTTCATTCGGCTGAGCCTTTCAACTCCGTTCAGGAATGTACTTGTTGAATGTATATTCAGTTGTCAAGGTGCTTGGCCAAACTGAATATTTCAACTTGCCCTCAAGGAGTAGGCAGTGAGAAGGGCAAAAATATAACCATTTTTGAAAATTTCTTAAAAAAATTTTTTTGGAAATAAAAAAAGACCACTTATTCAAATCAATGAATAAGTGGTCGAAATGCCTATAAATAAAGTTTTTTGCTGTTTTTAGACAAAAAAATAACGCCCACACTGTTCTAAAACAATGTGAGCGTATTTTGTCTATATAGCCTTAATGAGCATTAAGTGCTGATTAGCGCTGTTCGCGAATAGCAGCCTGAGCAGCAGCAAGGCGAGCGATCGGCACACGGAACGGTGAGCAAGATACATAGTCAAGACCGATCTTATGGCAGAATTCAACTGATACGGGGTCGCCGCCGTGTTCACCGCAGATACCGCAGTGGAGTGACGGATTAACCGGTTTACCAAGTGTGATTGACATTTCCATCAATTTACCAACACCTGTCTGGTCGAGTTTTGCAAACGGATCGTTTTCGTAGATCTTGCTATCGTAGTAAGCGCCTAAGAACTTACCAGCGTCATCACGGCTGAAGCCGAATGTCATCTGAGTAAGGTCGTTTGTACCAAAGCAGAAGAAGTCAGCCTGTTTTGCGATTTCGTCAGCTGTGAGGCAAGCTCTCGGGATTTCCATCATTGTACCAACTTCATATTCGAGTTCAGCGCCTGCAGCAGCGATTTCAGCATCAGCAGCAGCAACGACGATGTCCTTAACGAACTTAAGCTCTTTAACTTCGCCTGTAAGCGGAATCATAATTTCGGGCTTAACTGTCCAATCTGCGTGTGCTTTCTGTACATTGATAGCAGCGCGGATAACAGCTTTAGTCTGCATTTTAGCGATTTCCGGATATGTTACAGCAAGACGGCAACCACGGTGGCCCATCATCGGGTTGAATTCGTGGAGTGAAGAGATGATTGCTTTGATTTCTTCAACAGTTTTGCCCTGTGCATTAGCTAATTCTTCGATATCCTTTTCTTCGGTCGGAACGAACTCGTGGAGCGGGGGATCGAGGAAACGGATTGTTACAGGGTTGCCTTCGAGTGCTTCGTAAAGCTTCTCAAAGTCGCTCTGCTGCATCGGAAGAATCTTTTCAAGTGCAGCTTCTCTTTCTTCAACTGTATCTGAGCAGATCATTTCACGGAAAGCAGCGATTCTGTCAGCTTCAAAGAACATATGCTCTGTACGGCAAAGACCGATACCTTCAGCGCCGAGCTCACGAGCTTTTTTAGCGTCTGTTGGTGTGTCAGCGTTTGTTCTAACTTTGAGTGTTCTGAATTCATCAGCCCATTCCATAATTCTGCCGAATTCACCAGCGATTTCAGCGTCAACTGTTGGGATGATACCGTCATAGATGTTACCTGTTGAACCATCGATTGAGATGTAGTCGCCTTCGTTGTAAACTTTACCAGCGAGTTCAAACTTCTTGTTTTCTTCATCCATCTTGATTTCGCCACAGCCTGATACACAGCATGTACCCATACCACGAGCTACTACTGCAGCGTGGGAGGTCATACCGCCACGAACAGTGAGGATACCCTGAGATGCCTTCATACCTGTGATGTCTTCGGGAGAGGTTTCAAGACGAACAAGAACAACCTTTTCGCCTCTTTCGTTCCAAGCTACAGCATCGTCAGCGTTGAATACGATCTTACCGCAAGCAGCAC
>JAFOXT010000175.1 GCA_017425745.1 Clostridia bacterium
GATACCACAGAGAAAATTGCAGAAGAAAAAAGCGGAATTATAAAAAAAGGTACAACGGTTGTTTCTTATCCGCTTAATTGTGAAGTGTATGGCTTTAATCCGCAGGATAAAAAAGCTGCTGAGGTTATAAAAAAAGCAAGCTGTGAAATGGGCTGTCCCTTTGTTTCACCTGATTGCACAAAGGCAGAAATCAGAGAGGATAGTATTAACGGACTTCACTTCAGCTATGAAAATCTTGAGATAAAAACAAAAATGGTTGGCACATTTCAGGTGGGCAATCTTCTTACTGCAATTGAAACTGTAAAAGTGCTCAGAGAAAAAGGCTTCACCATCAGCGACGAAGCCATCGAAAAAGGAATATACAGCTTTACAATTCCTGCAAGAACAGAGAAAATTTCAGAAAAACCGCTTGTAATTCTTGACGGAGGTCATAATGAAGCCTCTGTTGCAGTGCTGACAGATACCGTAAAAAAATATCTGAAGGATAAAAAGGTAACCTTTCTTCTGTCCTTTATGAAGGATAAGGATTATCTTACCTGCATTAAAAATCTCGCTCTTGTTTCAGATACAATGGTATTTACTAACGTTGATAAAATCCGCGGTGAAAAAAGTGAGATTCTCGCTTCTGTGGCAGAAGAATACTGCTCTGAAGTCCTTTTCTGTGATGATGCTGAAAAAGCATATAAAATGGCGCTTGAAGCAACCGAAAAGGATGGTGCTCTCATAGTAGCAGGGTCGTTCTATCTGGCAGCCTTTGTAAGAGGCTTTCAGTAAAATAGCGGTACCGGCTAAGACGGCGCCGATAACAAAAACGCAGCTTTGCAAAAATGCAAAGCTGCGTTTTTGTTGTTACACCCAAGGTGTAACTGCAGATAATTTTCTTCAAAAATTATCTGCAATCGGCGCCCGTGCCCACTTCAGAGAAGTTTTTTAAACTCTGCGTCTGCTTTCGTCAAATATTTCACGAATCAGCAATTATAATATCTCAGCAACAAGATAAGGACTCGAAAGGAGATTAGCAGTGTCAGCAAGAATAGAATACGGTAAAAAAGAAATCAGAGTGTATCTTGACGGTGAAATAGACCACCACAGCGCCTGCCTTATAAGAGTAAGTGTAGATGAGGCAATTATGCGCAAACGGCCGTCACTTCTGGTGCTTGATTTTTCAAAGGTTACCTTTATGGATAGCTCAGGAATAGGCTTTGTTATGGGCAGATATAAAGCGATGAAAAACGTGTCAGGCAGAATAAGGGTGGAAAATCTGTCACCGTCGGCATACAAGGTGATGAAGCTTGCGGGTCTTGAACGGCTTGCTGAGATAAAGCAACGGGAGGTAGTTTAATGAATAAGATGAACGAAATGAAGCTTCAGTTTTCTTCAAAAAGCATCAATGAGGGCTTTTCAAGGGTAGCCGTCTGTGCTTTTGTGGCATCTCTTGACCCTAATATTGAGGAGCTGACCGACATAAAAACAGCTGTCAGCGAAGCGGTAACCAATGCAATTGTTCACGGCTACCGGGAAAAAGAGGGAAAAATTTACATAACCGTCAGCCTTGCTGAGAATAATACTATCAGAATAAAAATCCGTGATAAAGGTGTCGGTATAGAAGATATAGAAAAAGCTATGGAGCCGCTTTATACAACATCAGGCGATGAAAGGGC
>JAFOXT010000176.1 GCA_017425745.1 Clostridia bacterium
CTGTTGATGAAGTATATTTTTATGCCCTCAACCTTAAAGAAAACGCTGATGTTACAGCAGAAGAATTAAAAGAAATTACTATTAAAGCAGGGGAAAGAAGAGCATATAATTATGCTGTTTCCCTGCTTTCTAGGCGTGAGCATACTATAAAAGAAATTACTGAGAAGCTTAAAAGAAAAGGCTACGGACAGTTTTGTGAAAAAGTTACAGACCGACTTGTATCTGAGGGATATCTTAGTGATGAGCGCTTTGCAAAATTGTATGTACGTGAGCTTATAAATCTGAAGGGTTACGGAATAAGACGTATCAGAGATGAGCTTTACAGAAAAGGTATAAGCCGAGAAATTGCTGAGGATGCAATGAACGAAGCAGAAATGCCTGAAAACAGATTGAAAGAGCTTGTTGAAAAGAAATATATGAGATACCTAAATGATGAAAAAGGTGTTCAGAAGACAATAAACGCTCTTCTGAGATCAGGCTATTCTTACGGCGAAATTAAGGATGCTCTCAGAGAAATTGCAGACGAAAACGATATTTTTGAGGTGGATGATGAATAAAATTGCTATGATTGGCCTTGGCTGCCCTAAAAATCAGGTTGACGCCGAAATAATGCTTTCAAAGCTGGCTGATGCTAACTTCGAGCTAACTTCTGAGCTTGAAGACGCAGATGCTGTTATTATAAATACCTGCGGATTTATTGAAGATGCAAAAAAAGAAGCTATTGATTGTATCCTCGAAGCTTGCGAATTAAAAAAAGAAGGCATTATAAAAGGCGTTATTGTAACCGGATGCCTTGCTGAAAGATATAAAGAAGAAATTATGACTGAAATTCCCGAAGTTGATGCTTGTGTAGGTATAGGTGCTAACTCGCGCATTGATGAAATATGCAACACAGTACTTGAAGGTAACAAATTTTGTGAATTTCCACTCAAAAGCTGTTTGCCTCTTGACGGTGACAGACTTCTTACAACACCTTCACACTACGCTTATCTGAAGATAGCTGAAGGCTGTTCTAACCATTGCACATATTGTGCTATACCTGATATACGCGGTAAATTCAGAAGCCGTAAATTTGAAAACATTATTTCCGAAGCTGCTAAATTAGCTGAAGGCGGTGTAAAGGAAATAATTCTTGTTGCACAGGATACAACAAAGTATGGCTTTGACCTTTACGGCGAGCTTCGTCTTGCTGATTTGGTTAAAGAAATTGCAAAAATTGATGGCATTGAGTGGATACGACTTCTTTATTGTTATCCTGAAAGCATCACTGATGAGCTTATTGATGTAATTGCTAACGAGAAAAAGGTTTGCAAATATATAGATCTTCCTTTGCAGCACTGTAACGGAGCTGTTCTTAAGAGAATGAACAGAAAAGGGGACAGAGCTTATCTCACCGACCTTATTGAAAGAATGAGATATAAAATTCCTGAGCTGACTCTCAGGACTACATTTATAACAGGTTTCCCCGGTGAAACCGAAGAGCAGTTCACAGAGCTTTGTGAATTTATAAACGAAGTAAAATTTGACCGTTTAGGTTGCTTTGCTTATTCGCCTGAAGACGGAACCGCTGCAGCTAAGCTTGACGGTCAGTTGGACAGCGAAATTAAAAACAAACGTGCTGAAATCATAATGAATGAACAGATGCTGATTATGGAAGAAAAGCAGAACTCAAAAATCGGCACTGAATGTGAAGTGATTGTTGACTATTTTGATGAAGATAATCTGCTTTATATGGGAAGAAGTAAAAACGATGCGCCTGAAATTGATACAAATGTAATTATATCAAGCGAGGACGAGCTTGCTTCCGGTCAGATAGTTTTGTGCAAAGTTATCGGATATGATGATTTTGATATGGTCGCTGAAGTAATATAAAATATAAGATTGTCGTTTCTTACGGCAATCTTTCTTTGAATGGTGATATTATGTTAGTTAAAATCAAAAGCTTTGTAAAAAAAGAAGCAGTATTCTGTATCTCTTTTGTTTGCGCTGTTATTACAATGTTCCTTGTACCTCCCAGCGTTGAATACATTGAATATATTGATTTCAGGGTGCTCTGCTTGTTATTCAGTCTTATGGCTGTTGTTGCAGGAATGAATGATGTCGGAGCATTCAGATATCTGACTTTCAAATTGATGAAGTCAATTAAAAACGGCAGAATTTTAGGAGCGACACTTGTTATGCTGCCATTTTTTACTTCGATGTTTATAACCAATGATGTCGCACTTATTGTATTTATTCCGTTTACTCTTGCCCTTCTTGCTCAGCTCAGGTGTGAACGCAGTATTATTCCAATAATTGTTTTGCAGACAGTTGCGGCAAATCTTGGTAGCATGGCAACACCTGTAGGAAATCCCCAGAATCTGTTTCTTTATTCAGCCTTTAATCTCAGTTTTTCAGAATTCACATCAGTTGTTCTGCCACTGACGGTTCTGAGCTTTGTTTTTCTGCTGCTCTTTTC
>JAFOXT010000177.1 GCA_017425745.1 Clostridia bacterium
GACTATTTCGTTGTTTCCGAGCGAATCAAGGATAAGATAAATGAGGCAAAAATTCACACTGAAATTTTCGGCTCAGACCACTGTCCTGTTGAGCTTCAGATTGAGCTTTGATTTTTGTCGAACCTTGTTCGACAAAAATAAGAGTGGAGAGTGAAGAGTGGAGTTAAGGGTCGCTTCGCTCCGATTATATCCGTTTCAGCTGATTACTAAGCTTTTATATTCATACCGCCAAAGCAGAAACACAAATTCGGCGGGTGAAGTTTTCTTAATTAAGAACTGTAAAGGCGGATAAAATCAACTCTTTACCCTTTAAAGCTAAGCTTGTTACGCAGACGATATCTGTACGAATGCAGAAGTATAAACCTGTGACCACAACTCCACACTCCACTCTTCACTCTCCACTCTTATTTTTGTCGAACAAGGTTCGACAAAAATCAAAGCTCAATCTGAAGCTCAACGGGACAGTGGTCTGAGCCGAAAATTTCAGTGTGAATTTTTGCCTCATTTATCTTATCCTTGATTCGCTCGGAAACAACGAAATAGTCAATTCTCCAGCCCACGTTTTTCTCTCTTGCCTTGAAGCGGTAGCTCCACCAGGAGTAGGCGTCGGTGGTGTCGGGATAAAGATAACGGAAGGTGTCAACAAAACCGCTTTCTAAAAGCTCACCGAATTTTCCTCTTTCCTCGTCAGAAAAGCCGGGATTGCCACGGTTGGTCTTGGGATTTTTAAGGTCAATTTCCTGATGAGCCACGTTGAGGTCGCCACAGAAAATCACAGGCTTTGTTTCATCAAGCTTTTTAAGGTGCTCTCTGAAAGAATCCTCCCACTGCATACGGTAGTCAATTCTTTTAAGTCCGTCCTGAGCGTTGGGAGTGTAGCAGGTTGCAAAATAAAAGGTAGGGAACTCAAGGGTGATAAGTCTGCCCTCGGTGTTGTGCTCCTCGTTTTCCATGCCGTAAATTACGTTTACGGGCTCTTCCTTAGTGAAAATTGCGGTGCCTGAATAGCCCTTTTTCTCGGCATAATTCCAGTACTGATGGTAGCCCTCTAACTGAAGGTCAATCTGACCCTGCTGAAGCTTGGTTTCCTGCAGACAGAAAATATCTGCATCAATATCGTTGAAATAATCAAGAAAGCCCTTCTGAACGCAGGCTCTGATTCCGTTTACATTCCAGGAAATAAATTTTTTCATAGCTGTTCTCCGCCTAAATATCAATTTTTACACAATGATTTTAACATAAATTGTAAACTTTTTCAACTGCTTTGACGCATAGTGTTGACAGTGCAAATTCTTTGATATATAATGTAGATTACTATATTGGGCTTTTATGCTATTTATAGTATTATATTAGTGTTAATTATTAATATTAAATAAATTGAAACTTTGAAATGAGGTAGTAAAATGACAAAGAGAATTTTAGCTTTGCTGATGACTTCAATTATTATGCTTACGGCGGTACCCTTATCGCCTTTGGCTGAGTATTTCTCAGTTGAAGCTTCAGCTGCAGATTTAAGCGAATTGCAGAAGGTGTATGAGTCTGCACCATTGAAGGAGGAGTGGTATAAGTACATAAATACCGATGTGCTTTCAGCTTACTATGATCTTGCCACACATCTTCTTGAAAGCTCAAATGATCAGGCTGCTATTGACAGCTGTACAGAAAATCTCAGAAAGGCAATTGCAAACCTTAAGCTGCATACTCTTGACATTCAGTTTGACAAGACAACTGCAAATGTTGCCGTTGGGGAAAAGCTTCAGCTTAACGCAATTCTCACCCCCGAGAATGCCGCTGATGAAATTTTCTGGCAGACATCAGACTCAGATATTGCCGAAGTAACACAGAAGGGTCTTGTTACCGTAAAGAAATATTCACCCACAGGTGTTACAGTTATTGCTTCATCAAATAACCTTACTGCCTCATGTAAGATAAATATTGTGAACCCTGTAGCAGGTATCAGACTTTCACAGACCGAAGCAGAGCTTTTTGAAAATAAAAAGCTTACTCTCAGCGCTGAGGTTTACGGCACAGACAATGATGCCGAAGCAACAGAAGCCTTCAACTACTCATGGTCTTCAAGCGACGAAGCCGTTGCTGTTGTTTCCTCAGAGGGTGAAATTACCGCTATCAGACAGGGCTCCTGCCGTATTATAGTTACAGCAACAACTGCTGCAGGTAAAAAATACAGTGCAGAATGCAAAATCACAGTAAACAAATTCCTTTTCATTACCTCAATTGAACCCGTTACAATTATTCCCGAAGAGGGCTTCCTTATTACTGAGGGCGAAAGCAGAACCTTCAGCGTAAAGGTGCTTCCCAAAAACGCAAGCATAAAAGACCTTCAGTGGACCTCATCAAACGAAGGTGTTGTTATTGTTTCAGGAGCAAAAATCAACGACGATGTTGCTTCAATTGAAATCAAGGGCGTAAAAGAGGGTATTGCAAAGGTTACCTATACAGCAACTGACGGAAGTGGTAAAACAGGCACATTTACAGTAAACGTAAAGCCCCGTATTTCTTCACTCAAGGCTCTTGACTCAGTAAAGGTGCTGAACCTTTCTTCAAAGGGCGAAAAGGTAAGAGTACAGATTCTTCCCGAAAATGCAGGCAATCAGGTTCTTGATTGGTCATCAGACAACACAGGCGTTTGTGCCGTTGACTATGACGGTGTTCTTTATCCCAACGGTGTGGGTACCTGCTTTGTTACTGCAAAAACAAAGGATGGCAGCGGTCTTGAAATCAAGTGCAAAATTATTGTAACCGACCCTGCAGAATCAATTTCAATTGACAAAGAAACCCTTTCACTTGACAGCGGAGCAACTTATATTCTCAGAGCAACAGTAACAACAACAGAGGGTGAGCTTTACCACGATGTTGTATGGAGCTCATCAGACGAAAACGTTGCAACTGTTACACCGGAAGGCCTTGTTAAGGCAGTTTATCCCGGTAAGGCTGTAATCACTGCAACAACTGCTGACGGAACAAAGCTTACTGCAAGCTGTGAAATTACCGTAACTCAGCCCGTAACAGGTGTAAAGCTTCCCTCAAGTGCAAAGGTATCTGTTGGCGGTAACACACTTCTTACTGCAACAATTATTCCCGAATATGCTTCAGACGGCGGACTTACATGGACTTCCTCAGACGAAAATATTGTTAAGGTAGATGAGGAAGGCAGACTCACAGGTGTTGCCGTAGGTCAGGCAGTTGTAACCTGCCGTACAAACAGCGGAGGATATACCGCAAGCTGTACCGTAACTGTAGTAATCGGTGTAAACGGAATTACACTCAACAAAAATGTGCTCAGCCTTCTTTCAGGTGCAACCTATGAGCTTGTTGCAACCGTAACTCCTGAGGAAGCAACAAACAAGGAAGTTATCTGGACTTCATCAAACGAAAATGTTGCAACTGTTGACTCAGCAGGTATTGTAAAGGCTAAAGACGGTGGCTCTTGTGTAATCACTGCAAAAACCGTTGACGGCGAATACACTGCAAAATGTACAGTAAGCGTTGATCAGACTGTAGCAGGAATTGAATTCACCGATGCTCCCGAAAAGCTTTACATCGGTCAGAGATATCAGCTTAAGGCAAGAGTTTATCCCGAAACTGCAACCAACCAGAAAATCAAGTGGTACACAAGTGACTCCTCAATTCTTCTTGTAGATACCGAAGGTAATGTTGTTGCAAGAAAAGCCGGCACTGCAGAAATCAGAATTCAGTCAGAAAGCGGAGGCCACATTGCTTCTTGCGTAATCACTGTAACAAACAAAATTTCAGTAACAGGTATTACAATTGACACAACAGAGATTTCTCTCGGCAAGGGTGCAGAACACCTTGTAATTTCAACAATTTATCCCGCTAACGCAAGTGAAAAGGGCGTTCAGTGGTTCTCATCAAACCTCAGCGTTGCTTCTGTTGACGAAAACGGTCTTATCAAGGCCGTTGGTGCAGGTCAGGCAGTAATTACTGCAAGAACAGTTGACGGCAGCTTCGTTGCAAAATGTAAGGTTATTATTGTTCAGCCTGTTCTCGGTGTTCAGTTCTCAGCAGATGACCTTAAAATTGCAAAGGGCACAACAGGCCTTCTTACTGCAAGCGTTATTCCCGTAAATGCAACCAACAAGGAGCTCATCTGGTTCTCATCAGACAGCAAGGTTGCAACCGTTGACCAGAACGGCCTTGTAAAAGCTCTTGAAAGCGGTACAACAGAAATCACTGCAACCTCAGTTGACGGAGGATATTCAGCTACATGCCGTGTGAATGTATATGTTGCAGTTTCAGGTGTAAGCATCAGCTCTGCAAATATTACAGTTCCCAAGGGCGAAAAGAGAACTGTTACAGCAGTTATCAAGCCTGCAAACGCAGCAAACACCGACCTTATCTGGTCTTCAAGCAACGAGAGCGTTGCAACAGTAAACGGCTCAGGTGTAATCAGCGGTAAGGCAAAGGGTACTGCAACAATTACAGTACAGACCGAAGACGGTGGCTTCAAGGATACATGTACAGTTGAAGTTGTTCAGCTTGTTACTGCAATTTCACTTGAATCAACAAGTATTTCACTTGATGCAGGCAAGACTAAAACTCTTGTTGCAACAGTCAGCCCTGCATCAGCTTCAAATAAAAATGTAACCTGGAAATCTTCAGACGAAAAGATTGCCAAGGTAAACTCAAAGGGTGTTGTAACTGCTGTTAAGGCAGGCACAGCAGTAATTACAGTTCAGTCAAAGGACGGCAACGTTTCAACAACCTGCCGTGTAACTGTAACTCAGCCTGCAACCGGCATCAGCCTCAACAAAAAGAGTGCTTACTGTGATGTTGGCGGAAAGTACACACTTAAGGCTACTCTCAAGCCCGCTAACGTAACAAGCAATTATGTAACCTGGACTTCAAGCAACACAAAGGTTGCAACCGTAACCTCAAAGGGTGTTGTAAAGGGTCTCAAGACAGGTACAACAACTATTACTGCTGCAACTGCCAACGGTACATACAAGGCAACTTGTAAAATTACCGTAATCAAGGCTGTTACAAGCGTAGCTCTTGATAAATCCACACTTTCAATCAATGTGGGCAAGACAAGTACACTTACCCCCACAGTCAAGCCCTCAAGTGCTTCAATTAAGACAGTTTCCTGGTCTTCAAGCGATAACGATATTGCAACTGTAAGTCCTACCGGTGTTGTTACTGCAAAGGCTCCCGGCTATGCAACAATCACTGTTACAACAAAGGACAACGAAAAGACAGACACCTGCCGTGTGCTTGTAATTCAGCCCGTTTCTTCAGTTAAGCTGAACAAAACCTCAGCCACAATGGAAATGGGAGACACATATAACCTTAAGGCTACAGTTAAGCCCTCAAATGCAAGTAACCAGGCTGTCAAGTGGTCAACAAGCAACAAAAAGGTTGCAACAGTTGATGCAAACGGCAAGGTAACAGCCGTAGGCAAGGGTACAGCAACAATTACAGTTAAAACAGCTGACGGTAACAAGACTGCTACCTTCAAGGTAACTGTAATAAAGAGTGTAACAGGTGTAAGCATCAGCGAATCAAGTGCTTTCCTTTATATCGGTAAGACACTTACACTTAAGGCTACAGTAAAGCCCTCAAGTGCAAGCAACAAAAATGTCAAGTGGTATTCAAGCAATGAAAAAATTGCAAAGGTTTCACAAAGCGGTGTTGTAACTCCTCTCAGAGAGGGTACAGTAAAAATTACCGTTAAAACAGTTGACGGTGGCTTCAAGAAAACCTGCACAGTTGAAATTGAACAGCCTGCAACCTCAGTTAAGCTTAACAAAACTGCTGTTACTCTTGATAACGGCAAGTCATATACACTTAAGGCAACAATCAGCCCTGCAGACACAACAGATAAGTCACTCAAGTGGTACACAAGTGACGACGAGGTTGTTACAGTTACACAAAAGGGTGTAATCAAAGCCGTAGGCAAGGGCACTGCAACAATTACCGTAAAGACCTCAAACGGTCTTAAGGCTTCCTGTAAGGTAACTGTGAAGCAGCCTGTAACATCAATCAAGATGTCACACACAAGTGTTACTGTTTATATGGGTGATACCTTTAAAATCAGCGCTTCGGCAAGACCCACCAATGCAAACGACAGAAAGCTTACAATCAAGGTTGGCAACAGCAAGATTATTGACCTTAAATCAGGCGTAATCACACCTAAGGCTGTCGGCAAAACAACAATAACAGTTTCAACAAGCAACGGTGTAACTGCAAAGTGCACAGTAACAGTAAAACAGCACGTTGAATCTGTTAAGCTCAACAAAACCTCACTTACTCTTGTAAGAGGAAAAACATATACTCTCGTGCCCACAGTGAATCCTTCAACTGCAAGCGAAAAGGGTGTAACATTTACCTCATCAGATAAAAATGTTGTAACAGTTTCATCCAAGGGCGTAATTACTGCAGTTAAGGGTGGTACTGCCACAATTACAGTAAAGAGTAAGGAAAACAATAAAACAGCTTCCTGTAAGGTAACTGTCCATGAGCCCGTAACAGGCGTAAGCCTCAGCAAGAGTGAAGCAACTATGTTTGTAAGCTCAAAGCTTACTCTTAAGGCTACAATCGCTCCCGAAGACGCATATAACAAGAAGCTTACATGGTCAACAAGCGATAAGGCAGTTGCAACCGTAAGCTCATCAGGTGTGGTTGTTGCTACCGGTTCAGGTAAGGCAGTAATCACTGTAAAAACAGCTGACGGAGGCTTCACTGCAAAGTGTGAAATCACAGTTAACCGTAAGGCAGAAAAGGTTGAGCTCAACGAAAAGTCAATTGTAATCAATAAGGGTGAAGCATTTACTCTTGTTGAAAACGTTCTTCCTTATGACTGCTATAACAAGAATGTAACCTGGTCTTCATCAGACGAAAATGTTGCAGTTGTAAAGAACGGCACAGTTTCAGGTATCAACACAGGTAAGGCAGTTATCACTGTTAAAACAGAGGATGGCGGCTTCACTGCTCAGTGTGAGGTTCAGGTTAACGAGCCCGTAGGTTCAGTAAAGCTCAGCAAAAACGAAATTACTCTTCATAACGGCGAAACCGATACACTTACAGCAACTGTTTTCCCTGAAAATGCTGACAATAAAAATGTAACCTGGTCTTCATCAGACGAAAAGGTTGCAACAGTAAAAGACGGCAAGGTAACAGGTATCGGCAAGGGTACAGCAGTTATCACTGTTAAAACAGAAGACGGTGAATTTGTAGATGTATGCTCTGTAACTGTTCTTCAGAATGTAACAGAAATCAGTGTAAAGAACACTGAGTATACAATTAAAGAAGGTACTATTATCAAGGTTGATGCCTTTGCAATGCCCGAAAACGCTGAAAACAGAGCTCTCACATGGCAGAGCAGTGACGAAAGCGTTGCAACCGTAAACAACGGTGAAATCAAGGGTGTTAAAAAGGGTGAAGCAGAAATTACAATCTCTTCAGTATACACCAAGGGTGTTTCAACAAAGATTAAGGTAATTGTAACTAAGCCCGTTGCAGGCATAACAATCAGCAAAACTCTTGCAGAAACAAACGTTGGCGGAAAGGTAATGCTTGAAGCTACTGTTACTCCTGCTGATGCAAATAATCAGAAGCTTATCTGGACTTCCTCAGACGAGAAAATTGCAACAGTAGCTGACGGTGTTGTTACTGCAAAATCACGTGGTGAAGTTGTTATTACAGTTTCAACTGTTGACGGCGGATATACAGCAAATTGCAGAATCAATGTTGTTCAGCCCGTAACACATATCAAGCTTGACAGTGACGCATACTATCTTTATAAGGGTGAGCCCGTTACAATCAAGTATGAGGTGTTCCCTGCAAACGCAAACAATAAGACTCTTACCTGGTCTTCATCAGACGAGAATATTCTTACAGTTGTTGACGGTGTAATCACTCCGCTTAATCCCGGAACTGCAGAAATTACAGTTACCGATTCAACAGGCGTTATCAAGGTAAAGGCAACAGCTACAGTTGTAAGCAAGGTAACAGGCGTTGAAATCAGCAAGGAGGAAGTTACCCTTAAAATGGGTCAGACAGAAGCTCTTACTGCAACAGTAAAGCCTGAAGATGCAACAAACAAAAACATCACCTGGACTTCAAGTGACGAAGCAGTTGCAACCATCAAAAACGGAGTTATCACTCCGGTGAGTGCAGGCACTGCAATAATTACAGTAACAACTGAAGACGGTGAGTTTATGGCAAACTGCCTTGTAACAGTAACAGAATAAAACCAAAACCCCTCTGTCGCATAATGGCAGAGGGGTTAAGTTTGGTCTTCACCACAAAAAGTCGCCTGATATTCTGTGGTGGTTGCTTTTTCTTTATATTTGTGTTATCTTAATATAAAAGAAAGGGGAGAATGCCCATGGATTTTTCACTCAGAGAGAAAGCTAAAGAGAAC
>JAFOXT010000178.1 GCA_017425745.1 Clostridia bacterium
CAGGTTGTTAACTACAAGTCAACAATCACAGTTGGTGTTGGTGCAACAAACTATGTAATGCACGATACAATGGAAGCTGGCCTTACATTCAATGCCGACAGTGTTGTTGTAAAGCTTGCTGACGGCACAGTAGTAAATGCTGCTAACTACACAGTTGTATATCCTGCAACAGACGGTCACACATTTGATGTTAAGTTCGAAAACAGCTTCATCGAAGGTCTTGCTAAGGGTACACAGTTCACAGTTTACTACTCAGCAACTCTCAACGAAAATGCTAACATCGTAGTTGACGGTAACGACAACACAGTTTACCTTTCATACGGTGAAGACAGCACTTGGGAAACAGCTGAACACAAGACAACAACATACACCTGGAAGATGGATGTACTCAAGTACACAATGGACGGCGAAAACAAGGTAAGCCTTGCAGGTGCTAAGTTCCAGCTTCTTGATAAAGACGGCAACGCAATCAAGTTCACAGCAGTTGCAGGTGCAGCAGTTCCCACATACAAGGTTGACGCTGAAGGTACAGTAACAGAAATCACAACAGACGCAAACGGTGAGTTTGAACTCGTTGGTCTTGATGAAGGTTCATACAAGCTTCACGAAACAGAAGCTCCCGCAGGTTACAACAAGCTTGCTGCTGATATTGATGTAGTTATCACAAGCGAATATGACGAAACAGCTCTTACAGCTACATATGAAATCAACGATAAAGCTCCCGCAACAATCGAAGTAGAAAACAAGACCGGTGGTCTCCTTCCCGAAACAGGCGGCATCGGTACAACAATCTTCTACATCGTTGGTATCACACTTATGCTTGGTGCAGCTATCGTTCTCATCTCAAAGAAGAGAATGGCTTCCTTCGCTTGAAGGGATAAAGAATCTCAGGATTCAGATAGCGAAAGCTAACGGACGGTAAAATAAATCCCTGCCGGCTTAATGCCGGCAGGGTAGTACCTTGAAATTCTGACCGTTGTTTCTGATTTTTATCAGTGGCGACGTTGAGAATTTTAAATGAGAGAGATTATGTATGAAAGAAAACAAAGCTCCTGAAAACAGGGTAGTTCAAAAGAAAAAAAGCGGCAGTGCTTCAACAATTGCCCTTGTCGCCATATTTTTTGTGGGACTGAGTGTTCTTCTTTATCCCACTATCAGCGATTTCTGGAACGAAAAAAGACAGTCCCAGGCAATTATCAACTACGATGATCTTATTGTAGACCTTACGCCTGAGGATTATTCTGATTTGTTTGCTGAAGCTGATACCTATAACGGCAAAATAAGAAATATGGCTTATCCTTTCCTGAACCACAAAAATATTGAAGAGGAATATTATAAAACCCTTGATATCAACGGTGACGGAATGATGGGCTATATCACTATTGAAAAAATCAAGGTGCAGCTGCCGATTTATCACGGCACAAGCGACAAGGTTCTCAACTCTGCGGTAGGTCACGTAGAAGGATCCAGTCTGCCTGTAGGCGGTAAGAGTACCCACGCAATTTTATCTGCCCACAGAGGTCTTCCGTCGGCGAAGCTTTTCACAAATCTTGATAAGCTTGAAGAGGGCGACATTTTCACCATAAGAATACTTGACAGAACAATTACATATCAGGTAGATCAGGTTCTTATAGTTCTTCCCCACGAAACTGACAGCCTGAACATTGTGCCCGGTAAGGATTTTTGCACTCTGGTAACGTGCACACCTTACGGTATCAACACCCACAGAATGCTTGTGAGAGGCAAACGTATTGAAAATATTGAAGAAGATAAGGTTATCAATGTAATTACTGAAGCTTATCAGATAGATCCGCTGCTTGTAACCCCTGCAGTTGCGGCACCTATGCTTGGTATACTTCTGATTATCCTTCTTGTAAAAAGCAACAACGGTAAAAACAAAAAGAAAGCAAAGAAAACTCAGGACAATGAGTAAAATTCAGAAAAGGAGTGAAAGTATATGAATAATAAAACAGCAAAGAGAGTTATGGCAATGCTGATTGTAACAGTTATGTGCTTCACTCTGTTTTCTTTCGGCGTGTCAGCTGTATCTCTTGACAGAAGAGGCAGTATCACACTTACAACCTTTGACAAAGAAACAAAAGAGCCTATAAGCGGTGCTGTTTTCAGAATTTATTTCTTCGCTTATGCCTATTCGGTGGGTGACAGAATTTCATATGTTTACACTGATGATTTCAAGGATAACGGAATGGAAATGGGAAATTTTTCAGACGCTTATCTTCCTATCCACCTTAAGGCTTATGCTGAATCAAAATCAATTCCCTATACCGAAAAGGCAACTGATTCCAAGGGTAAAGTAGTGTTCAATAATCTTCCCTGCGGAGCTTATCTTGTTGTGCCCGTAGGAGTTGAAGACGGTTATCTCAGTCCAAATCCTTTTATTGTGGCTGTGCCTATAAAAGACGAAACAAATGATAAATGGATTTACGAAGTTGATGCCACACCGAAAATTGAAAGCGACAAGGAAGACGGCGAAAAGACATATATCAGCGTAAAAAAGTACTGGAAGAGCGAAGGTAAAAATCCCGACAGTATAAAGGTTTCACTTATAAAAGACGGAGCAGTTGTTGATACGGTTATCCTCAACGCAGGAAACAACTGGTATCACAGATGGGACAACCTCAGCAAAAATCACTCTTGGAGTGTTGTTGAAACTGATGTGCCCGACGGCTACACTGTTTCATACGTTACCTCTGAAATGACGGTTATTATTACAAATACCGACGAAGATTATGAAGAAGAAACCACTACCGGTAAGGATGAAACTACTACAGGCTCTGATAAAACAACATCACCTGACGACACAACCACACCCGGAGATGTTACAGAAGTTACAACAGATCATACCGACGTAACAGAAAGTACAACATTACCTGACGGTACAACAGAAAATACTACTGATAATACCGCCACAACAGTTACTACAACAAAGGTGACCACAACAAAAGGCAAAAATCAGAACGAAACCACAACAAAGCCTGAAGAGCTTATTGATACCGGTCAGCTTAACTGGCCCGTTCCTGTCTGTGCTATAGCAGGTCTGCTGATTTTCAGTGCAGGTTGGGCG
>JAFOXT010000179.1 GCA_017425745.1 Clostridia bacterium
AGTGCGAGAGCTTGCAGAAATGGACAATGTTGCAATTCTCTGCGGTCACTATGAGGGTGTTGACGAAAGAGTTATTGAGGAAATTGTTGACGAAGAAATTTCCGTCGGTGACTATGTTCTTACAGGCGGTGAGCTTCCTGCACTTATTCTTGCAGACAGCATTTCAAGAATGCTTCCGGGTGTTCTTAAAAACGACGAGGCATACACCGAAGAAAGCCACTACAATTCCCTGCTTGAGTATCCTCAGTATACACGCCCCTTTGAGTGGCACGGAAAAGCTGTTCCGGATATACTGATATCAGGACACCATGAAAAAATCAGCAGATACCGACGCGAAGAAAGCCTTAAGCGTACTTATCTCAGACGCCCTGAGCTTCTCAGCAAGGCGGAGCTTTCAAAAAAGGATATTGCCTTTCTTTCAGATTTCAAAAAATCTCTTAAAAGTACTGATAAATAAAAAAACTTATATCGCTGAAAGTAAGTTTTTTTGTTTCTTGTCTATTGTGCATACTGCTTTTCGCCGTAAAAAATATATGGTAAAATTGCACAAAAACAGTAGTTAAAAATTAGTAATGTTTAGGGTTGTAAACGAAATCGATTAAAGTCGTTTTTTTTCATTGACGAAGAAAAGTTTTGTGGTATAATATGTAGGTAAACCAAAGGCAAAAAATCTACTAAACTAAACAATGTGGGAGATTACAGATATGTTTGTTAAAGATGTAAAAGTTCAGAATCAGGTAGGTCTTCATGCTCGTCCTGCTACTTTCTTTATCCAGAAGGCAAATGAATTCAAGTCATCAATCTGGGTTGAGAAGGAAGAAAGAAGAGTAAACGCTAAGAGCCTTCTCGGTGTTCTTTCACTCGGCATTATGGGTGGCACAGATATCCGCATCATCGCTGGCGGTCCCGACGAGGAACAGGCTGTTGAAGAACTTGTTAAGCTTGTTGAATCAGGCTTCACAGACTAATTAAAAAAAGAAGAGCAGGCGTTAAGCGCCTGCTTATTTTTTATCTGTATTTCTTAAGCTCCTCTTTTTGTGAGGGGCTTATTTTTCTGCTTTCTACAGCCTTCTGAATGGCTTTTCTGTGAACCCATAAATCAAGTCGCCTTTCTTTTATAAAGGGCAGAATGGCGTCATATTGCTTACTTAAGCCCTCTGCAAAGTACCAGGCAATCATCATTTTCACATAATACTCATCGCTTCTGATTTCTGCAACCCTTTTGGGATACTCTGAAGAGAATTTATCACCGAGAAAATGCCTCATAAGTACACCTATGCCGTATCTTACGGTGTAGGTGTCTTTGCTTTCTATCCACTGATAAGCCTTTATGAGAAGCTTTTCCGGCTCACTTCTGAGCACCTCAGGGTTCATCATATCGCAGGTTGCCCAATTATCCACAAAGGGCAGAAAGCGTTGCAGCTCGTCAATACACTTGTCAAAATCTTTTATTTTTTCAATAAAGGTTGCGTGAAGGTTATCCTCCTCATAATAGGTATGGGGAAGTTTTTGCATAAACTCCCCTGCTTTGCCCTCATTCCAAAGCCTTTTTGAAAGCTTTCGAAGCTCAGGTGTGCGCACACCTATAACTCTGTCGGGATTCACCGTAGGCATAAGAGCGCACTGAAACCTCTTGTAGCCTTCGTCCTTTAATGAAAACAGCTCATCGGTTATTGTCTTTTTACTCATTTTAAATTCACCTGATTTTCTATAAAAAGGTCAGCTGAAAAAGCTTTTTTCTGTCCTTATATATTATTAATATTATTTATATTATTATATTGGTGTTGATTGAATGTTGAATGAGTGTTGATTGAGTGTTGATTGAATGTTAACTCCTCTTTCTGAATCACAGTGAAACCCTTATGTTTACTGGGATTATCAGTGTTCTTCAGGGTGTTACATAAAAGACTCGGTAATGTCAGATGTGGGTGCCCAATTTTGTAAAGTTTTTTCTTTACATCAAAGCTCAATAACAAGACCCACCGAAAGCTGACTGCATTTTTCCTTAAGACTGTCCTTAAGAATCTGATAAGCCTTTTTACCTGTACAGTGACCTGTATAAATCTGTTCAACGCCTGTTGCTTTTATTCTCTCTGCAAGAGCAACTACTTCACTGTCTGCAGATTCAAAAAGATGAAAGCCACCAATAAGAGCATAAATCTTCTTCTGAGGAAAGGTTGCAGCAATTTCTTTAATAATATTATCTGCACCGCCGTGACAACAGCTGTTGAAAATTACAAGGCCTTTTTCGGTATCAATCACAAGGCTCTGCTCGTGGTCAAAATTATCGGGTACCCATTTTTTGTTTATACGCTTATACATTCCCGCCTTTTTACCGACCTCTTCAAGATTATCTGTTTTATGAGGCACAAGATAAATACCCTTTGCAATTTCGGTATCATTCTTTACATATTCAATTCTATGGCTGAATTTCTGCAAAGTACCCTTTTTTATACCGATATACTTTGAGAAAATAAGCTTTCTGCCATAGCAATTTTCTTTGCACTCTTCCTTCAGATAAAACCTTGCTTTATTGTTATGATTGAAAAATTCTTCCATACCGTCAGCGTGGTCATAATGAGCGTGGGAAAGCACTGCAAAATCCACATCTGAAAGGTCTACACCAAGTTTTTTCGCGTTAGCTCTGAAGAGAGCGCTTGCACCTGTATCAAGAAGAATTTTCTTTCCCTCGTGCTCAATAAACACACAAAGTCCCCATTCGTCCTTCAGAGGTGATGTTGCAATATTGTCAATTAAAATTGTGGCTTTCATTGTTCCGATCTCCTTATTGTCATCGTAGGGGCGACCATTGGCCGTCCGCCTGTCCGCATATTGCAAAAGACAGAGAGCTGTCCCCTGTCTTCTGCAATTATATTTTATTTTTTCTTCGGTAAAAATTTTGTAAGCTTTTCCTTGATTTCATCAAGCTTTTTGAATTCCGCCTCAGCTTTAAGGTGATCTTCTTCAAGACGGCTTTCCATATTGTAATACATAAGATTACAGCCACATTCTGAGCATGTTTCCTTTATATAAAACAGACCGAGCTTTTTACCGCATTTAGGACAATTTTTTTCCATACTGTGACAGCCTCCTTATTCCGCTGATACTCTTTTTGCGTTGATTTCTCTTCTCTCTTTAATTTCTCTCTGAATGGTCTGAAGCTTTTCACCCTCAAGGTCATAGAAATGATAAGGAATAAGCTGAATAAGACCAAGCACTGCAGGAATTGCAGTAATGAGAGCCCAGAGCCAGAAGCGTGTGTTGATGCCTGATGCTTCGTTGAGAACCATATCCTGACCCACTGACTGAAGACCGACAAGAGGAATAATAGCTGTTGCAATTGCTGAACTGAGAGAGCCCGTCAGCTTGCTGATGAAGGTAAGAAGTGAGAATGACATACCCTCGCCTCTTTCGCCTGTTTTCCATTCCATATAGTCAACTGTTTCTGCAATCATCTTGGTGGGAATAACCGCATTGATTGATGAAATATAACCGTTGATTGTGCCCTGAATTGCAAGAAGAGGAACTATAACCTTGGGGTTGGTGTAGAACTTTGCACCGATAAGGAAAATTACAACTGCAGTAATTGCATTAGCAAATACGCCTGCGTAAATCAGCTGTTTTGAAGAAAAACGCTTTTCAAGCTTGCCGAGAGTACCGAAGCCTATAAAGTTCATAACAGTGCCGGGAAGTCCTGCAAGAAGTGAAAGGCTTGCAATACCCAATGAAAGTGTGTAGTAGTAAGTGGTAAATGTGCCGCCGATACCGCCTACAGTTGCAAGAATTGATGAAAGCACAATAAGAAGAAGGGGCTTGTTTTTGAAGAGATATTTAAAGCAATCGATTATACTGGGTTCGTCTGAGTTCTGAACAACTCTTTCCTTTGTCATTGTTCCTGCAAGTGAGAAGAGGAACATACCTACAGTACCTGCAAAGATACCGAGGAACATAAATACCTGAGAAAGGCTGAAGGGAATTACACCGTTTTTACTAAGGTCAATGCAAACGGTAATCATAATACCGGGAATACCGCCGATTATGCCTGAAATAAGTCTTGCTGACTTGATTACTCTTGAACGGTCAACGGGTGAGGGAGAAATTGCTGCTGAAAGTCCCCAGAAGGGAATGTCACCGATTGTATAGAAGAATTCCCATACAAAGTAGGTAACCGACATATAGATAATCTTTACTGTTGTCGACTCTACATTTTTAAGGAATTCAGCACCGCCGAAGAACACAACCGTTGCAATACCGAGGAAAATCGGTACAAAAATAAGATAAGGTCTGAGTTTTCCGTAGCGTGTTCTTGTTCTGTCAACAATTGTGCCCATAAGAGGGTCATTGAAGGCATCCCAGAAGCCCATTAAAAGAATCATCATTGAAACTGCACCGGCAGGCACACCGAAAACAGTTACAAGAAAGAAGGTCAGCTGTGCTCTTACCATATTGTAGCCGAGGCACTGACCGCCGTTTGCAATGCCGTAAATCAGTGTTTCCTTGACACCGACATAGCGTTTTTCAGTATCAATAGCTTTGTTTTCCATTATCATTTCTCCTTTACATATAAAGGTGCGGTGAATGCAATAAGCTCATTCTCATCATCACCTATTCTGCCGTATAATTCTGCTGTGTAATATCCCTTATTAAGGGTTGTTCTTATCTCTTCATTTATTTTACATTCTGCTGCAGCTTTAAGGTTATCAGTATAAAGCACTATTCTTTCAGGCACTACCTCGTAATCAAAGCCGAAGGCATCAAAGCGTTCACTGTCAACAGTGAATTTAAAGGTTCTTTCACCCTCTTCAATTTCATCGCCTACGGTTTCACCCTTGTCTGTTTCAAAATAAAACAGCGGGCCTGCAGAAACAGAGGTTCTGCCCTTCTGAATTGCGTCCTTTATGCCCTTTGAAGTAAGTTCGTCACCCTCACAAAGAAGGTAGGTGCAGGCACCCTTTCTCTTGTTTCTTTCTTTTCTGTGCCAGTCCCTTCCCATTGTGGGAGCGATTCTGAAGCCTTCAGAAAGAAGCTGATGCCACCAGGCTCTTGCTCTTAAATTAGGTGAATTCATAAGAGGCTCACCCTCTGACCATATTTCCATATAGTTTACAAGAGAAAAATCCTTAACCTTGAAATCCCAGCGTCCGCCGGTACATATCGGTGTGCCAAGCTGATAGGGATGTGCAATACCCACAAGTCCGCCTGCAGCGTGTACCTGCTTCATTTTTTCATCTATGTTTTCAGGCACAGCGTCACGCCATTCAACAAATCTGTCAGCGCCCAGAACAAGCATATGTCCGAAATATGTAGTCCATTCAATGCCCTGTAAAATGGCAAGCTCTTTTTCTTTTGCGGCTTCTTCTCTGCCTGAATATGTGTTGTGGTCTGTAAGGCAAATACCCTTGAGACCTCTTTCCTTTGATGTTTCTATAAGCTCACTTACAGTGAAATCACCGTCGCTGTGAATTGTGTGACAATGAAGCTCACAAGGATACCATTTCAGCTTTTTCATTCTGTCACCCCTTCGATTTTCACACTGAAGTCTGCTTTTTCTGTTATAAGTGCATGAACATTAAGAGTAAGCACCCATTTGCCCTTTTCAATTTTTGTTTTTTCAAAGCCAACTGAAGAAAAATCTTCACTGATTATTACGTGCTGATTATTTCCGTGTCTGTGTGCCGCGCCCACATAATCCAAGGGAGAATCAAGTGAAATGGTTATATGATTCTTTAAGGGCAGATACTCCTCCCTATCGGTATAATCGGAATAATTCTCCCCTGCATCTCTTCTTATGTTTTCATCAATAAGCACAAGGCTTTTTTCTCTGTCTTCAAGATTTTTCGGATAATAGCTGTAAAAAATCTCCAGCCTTGAAAACTCCTCATTCACAAAAAAATCAAGAGGCACATTAGTCTTTTCGTTTTCGGGAGTAAGAATAAAATCCTTTTCAAAAATAGTTGCCATCAGTTTTTCCACTCCCCTGTATAAGCTTTATATTTTTCATAATAAGTGTCCACAAGCTTTACTGCTATAGGATAAGAAAGCACTAAGGGATGCACTGTGAGAGCCTTGATTGCCTTTTGTCTGTCCTGCTCCATAATTGCTTCAACAGTAAGATTTTCATAGTGCTTGACAGAAAGAATAAGGTTTTTCTGCATTTCCGGAATGTTGTCAATCTTATGAGGATGAACACCCTTATCGTCAACTGTGCAGGTGATTTCACACACATCCTCTGCCTTAAGAAAATCAATTGCGCCCTCGTTGGGTATTGAAAGCACCATCTGTACCGGCTTTCCTGTTGCCTTAGCCTTGATAAACTGAAGAGCAACACCTGCATAACCGCCGTTATCGGGCTGTTTTACATATTCCTCAGCAGTAGGCACAGGGAATTTTTCTTCTCTTTCCATACCTGTTTCAATTGAGAAATAACTGTTTTCTCTCATAGCATAATGACGCATAAAGCAGTGGAAGGCCTTTTCAAAATCATTGTCAATATCTATGGTTTTCATTTCCTGGAGCATATGGTTGTTGATTTTGAGAATTGTTTCGCCTCTTGTTTCACTGCTTGAAAGAACAGAATTCACAGCCTTATCTCTGAAGTGATAGAAATAGAGATATTCGTTAGGCATATCGTAATCAGAAAGTCGGAGAATATCTTCACTGAAAAGACGCATTTCCGTTTTCTTGTAAAAATCGGGATGTGCATAAACCTCCTCGGTAACATCCTTGCCGTTTATGTTGAGGTTTCTGAACCATGAAAGATGATTAAGTCCGTAACATTCAAAATTAAGCTCTTTTTCTCCCGTAATTTCACGAAGCTGACGGAGAAAACCGCTTGGTGCATCACATACACCGTAAACGTTCTCAAAGCCCATAGTACGAAGAGCCTGAGTTACAAGTCCGCTGGGGTTTGTGAAGTTGAAAATCGGTGCATCCTTTTTTGCAACCTCTCTTGCAAGAGTGCAATATTCCTTGAGAGTGTGAATACTTCTGAGAGCCATTGCAAAACCGCCTGCCCCTGTTGTTTCCTGACCGAGCACACCCTCATTGAGAGCTGTTCTTTCATCAAAAACTCTGCCTTCATCAGCTTCGGCACGTATTGTCGTAATTACAAAATCAGCGTCTTTAAGTGCTTCTCTGCCGTCTGATGTCAAAGAAAATTCAAGGTCGGGGTCAATCATTTCTGAAATGCGTTTTGCAATTTTACCGTAGGTAAAAAGCTTTTCTTCGTTGTTATCCATAAAAACGGTTTCGGTAATTCCTATTTCCTTTGCGCCCAGTGCAATTGACTTTGCCAAAAAAGGTGAACGCACACCGCCACCGCCTAAAACTGCAAGTTTCATACAATTATCCTCTCTTTCAATCAAGTTGAAAAAACTGTATTTTTTATCACATTAAATTATACAATAATATGTACTCTTAAATCAATGGCAATAACAGAGAATATATTTGTTTCTTTTGTACAAAGAAAGCCACCTGCTTCCAAGGTTAATTCACATCTGACGATTTATAAAAACAGCAGCTCCACCGACATTAAACAATCGGTGGAGCCTTTTGTTACCATTTAAGTGTTACACTTCCCAGCGAGCAGATTCCCTGATTCTCTTCAAAGAGAATTTCTGCATATTCGGCACCTTTTCCCACTACATCGGTTTCAGTACCTTCCTCGCTTTTCTGAAGAATAATCACATATTTCGTGCCCTTTGGTACACTGAGCTCAGATGGCACCTGATGAGTGTTGAACTCAGAAGCAGAAATTGCTTTATTGTCATCATTCATAAAGACAAACTCTGTCTTTACGGGTACATAAACGGGAATATAATTAATAGTTATTTTTGACTGATAAACAGTTTCTTCTCCGTTTTCGTTTACGGTTATTTTGTCTGTGAGGGTCTGACTGCCCTTTGAATCGCTG
>JAFOXT010000180.1 GCA_017425745.1 Clostridia bacterium
ACTGGATATTTTAATTGTTTGACAACTTTTTTTATGTGTTTTTTTATTAATTTAGTTTTTTCTCTTTCAATATCTGATTCAGATAATCCATCCAATAAAATATGGTCTGTTTCTTCAATGGATATTTTTTGGACTATGCTATACATATTATCAGTACTCCAATCAATACACCTACAATACCATTACCTATCAATTCATCTTAATAAGGTTTGCATAATTTGTGTTCGTGCTATATAACTACTACACTTGAGTTTTTTCATTTCTAAGCCTTTGCATAAGCCTTTGCATTTCCTCTGGCATCTCTGCCTTCAGATGTAATTTCTCACCTGTTACAGGATGAATAAACCTGACACTTTCGCAGTGAAGAGCCTGACGGAAGCAGTCCTCATCTGCAGTGCCGTACATTGTATCACCGTAAAGCGGAGCACCGAGAGAAGCAAAATGCACCCTTATCTGGTGTGTTCTTCCCGTTACAAGGCGTATTCTCAAAAGAGTATAGTCTTCACCGTATTCCTGCACCTCGTAGTGAGTTTCTGCATAGTCCCCTCTTTCGTCAACCGTACGGTAGGTTTTTATGGGGTCAGGTCGGTAAATAGGCTTTATTATTTCACCGTCTTCGGTAAACTTACCCGTTGAAATTGCAAGATATCTCTTTTCAAAGTTACCTGAAAGTCTTGCCGCTACGTGGGCATTGAGGGCACAGATTACAAGTCCCGATGTGCCTTTGTCAAGTCTTCCCACACATCTGAAAACGGCACTTTTACCTTTTTTCATAAGGTATGAGGCAACCGCATTGGAAAGTGCATCACCCTGATGATTATGGGATTCGTGCATTGCAAGATCGCCCGGCTTATTGATAACAAGCAAATCCTCGTCTTCGTAGACTATGTCCAGCGGAATATCCAGCGGAATAATTTTCGGCTCCTTTGATGGCATATTCACCGTTACGGTATCACCCGTATGAATAATATCCACTGTTCTTGTGTGCTCGCCGTTGAGAAGCAGACCGTCCTCCACCCTTTTGAGAGAGCGAAGGAGAGTCAGAGATATTTTCATATGCGTTTTTAAAAATGTGTATACCTTTGCACCGTCATACTCTTCCGGCACAACATAAGTTATCGTTCTCAAAATCTGCTCCTTCATAATTTATTGTTGACATAAACCATACTTATGTGTATAATATAAGTACAAAAGGTGTTACCGACAAGACGGTTACGCTCTAAAAATTAATTAGTAAAAAACTAATCGCCTTTATTTGAACGTGGGGGCGGTTAGTTTTTTGTTATACTTATGTAAGCAGTTGCTGCGACAAGAATTAAAAATGTCATTGCAAGGAACTCCATGAGCATCACCCTCCTACATTTATTCGGAGGGACTTGCCCTCCGTTAAAGAGAGCATAACCGCCTTAATGTCTTTGATAACACCTCAGGGTAGCCGAAGCTACCCTGAAATTCTAACATATATATTTTTCTATGTCAACTATTACAGTTTGTTCTTCATTTCATTGTTTCTGCAAAATCGTCAAGAAGCTTTTTCTTTTCTTCCCAGAGCTTCTGTGAAAGGTCAACGTAATAGGTATGGGGGTTTTCAAAGCGCTTAACCTCATCCCAGAGTGTGTCAACCTGCTCGTTACAGTACTTCTTTATGTCCTTGATGTCAGGACAGTCGTAGCAAGGCTTACCTTTGTCAAAAATCTGAATGAGAAGAGGCTTTGCAACATAATTTTCAACAACCTTACGCTTCCATGTGAAGTTGGGGTCAAAGAGCTCATATGGCTTGCTGTCGTCAATTTCTTCATCAATAAGAGTGATAACGTCAGAAATTGCCTTTCCGCTTTCCTTATCGAAAAGACGGTAAACCTTTTTTGCACAGGGAGTTGTAATCTTCTGCACGTTTTCTGAAATCTTGATTCTGGGTACGGGTACACCGTTTTCGTCCTCAACGGCAACAATTTTATATACACCGCCAAAAACGGGATTTGATGAAGCAGTAATAAGTCTTTCACCTACACCGAAGGAGTCAATCTGAGCACCCTGCACAAGCATATCACGGATAATATTTTCGTCAAGTGAGTTACTTGCAACAATTTTACAGTCAGGGAAGCCTGCATCGTCAAGCATTTTTCTTGCTTTTTTTGAAAGGTAGGTAATGTCACCGCTGTCAAGTCTGATACCCTTGGGTCTGAAGCCTCTTGGAAGCACCTCACGCTTAAAGGCTTCAATTGCGTTGGGGATACCGCTTTTTATTACATTATATGTGTCAACGAGCAAGGTGCAATCGTGGGGATACTGTCTTGCATAAGCACAGAAGGCTTCAAGCTCGTCACCGAAAAGCTGAATCCAGGAATGAGCCATTGTGCCAACAGCAGGAATACCGAAATCTCTTTCGTCAATTGTGCATGCAGTTGCATCACAACCACCGATATAAGCAGCTCTTGCACCGTAAATTGCAGCATCAAAGCCCTGAGCACGTCTTGAGCCGAATTCCATAACCATTCTGTCACCTGAGGCTCTTTTAAGTCGGTTTGCCTTGGTTGCAATAAGACTCTGGTGGTTTATTGTAAGAAGAATCATTGTTTCAATAAGCTGAGCTTCAATAATGGGGCCCTTTACGGTAATAATAGGTTCACCGGGAAAAATAGGTGTACCCTCGGGAATAGCCCATACATCACAGCTGAATTTAAAATCTCTGAGATATTCTATAAAGTCTTCATTGAAGCCTTTTCTTCTGAAAAGCTCAAGGTCCTTTTGTGTAAACTTAAGATTTTTAAGGTAATCCACAAGCTGTCTGAGACCTGCCATAATAGCAAAGCCACCGTTATCAGGCACCTTTCTGAAGAACATATCAAAGTGTGCAATTTTATTCTGAAGACCGTTGGTAAAATAACCGTTAGCCATTGACAGCTCATAAAAGTCCATCAGCATTGTAAGATTTCTTGATTCAAGGGTGTTACTCATCCTATGTACACTACCTTTCCTTTATAGTCAAAGTATATTATATCACCTTTTGAATGCAATTTAAAGTTTTTTCTTAATTTTTTAACAAGGTTGACAAATTTCTTGGTTATATTCCAAAACAGCTTTATTTTATGTATAATATGACTAATTTATAACACTTTATAGCACTAATATTATACCTCTTGCAGTAAACTTCTGCTTGACAACCTACCGGTTTAATGGTATCATACTATAGTAGTGGATTAATCCAAAATTTATTTAAGGTGTGAAATTTATGAGAATTCGTAAACAGCCTCTTGGCGATCGTAACATCGTCGGTGCAAGAATCGAGGCAAAAAGAAAGGAACTGGGTATCAAACAGATTGACCTCCTTACTCAGCTCCAGATCAAGGGTGTAGAGCTTACAGCATCAGGCCTTTCAAAACTTGAAGGTCAGATCAGAAGCGTAAACGACTATGAGCTCGTAGCAATCGCTGATGTTCTCGGCGTATCTCTCAACTGGCTTGTAGGCAGAGAAGACTGATAACTCAATTAACCCTACCGTTCCGGAAAAACCGGAACGGTTTTCTTTTTGTGTCTTTGTGCGAAACCTACAAAATGTATACCTTAAAATATACAAAACAACGAAAAACGTCGACTTTCCCTCAAAAGGTAGTAAAATTTTTGCTCTTATGTTATAATATCACAATGATTGAATACAGATTCGGTCTCTAAGCATTATTTAAATTTAAAATCAGGAGGAGGAACTCACTTGGTTCAGAAAGCAAAAGCATTTTTAGGTGATTTCAGAACTTACTGGAACATTCCTATGCCCGGTCGTTATATGACCTTCAAAGAAATTGCAGCCTATGCCGGCGGCGGTATCGGTGCATATTTCCTTATCACAATGGGTAACGCCCTTATTGTAAACACCAACAATATGATTGTCGGTGCAAGTATCGGTATTTCACCCACACATATGTATCTTCTTTACATAATTTCAACAATCGCAAATATTCCTCTCACAGCAGTAAGAGCGAATATGATTGACAACACAAGAAATAAAGCCGGTAAGTACAGACCTTACCTTATCTCTATGGGTATACCCACAGTACTTATTGTACTTAGCTACGTATACTTCCCGTATAATGTGCTTTATGATTTCTTACCCATGCAGCTGTTCGGATTTGACGGCGGTTACATTGCAAAATGTGCACTTGTGTTGATTTTCAACCTTTTGCTTCAATTCTTCTTTAACTTCTTCAACGATGCTTATACAAACCTTATTCACGTACTTTCACCCAACACACAGGAGCGTACAGATGTTCT
>JAFOXT010000181.1 GCA_017425745.1 Clostridia bacterium
ATAAGCAATCAACTGCTTTCATAGGTAGATTTACAGTAAGAATGATTAAGCAGAACAAGGGATTCAGTCGCATATTTACTATCCTTGCAAGAGGCTTTCTATTCCACAATGCTGACGGTACACGTCGCACCGATGACCCATACGACAGAACAGAAGAAGCAAGGCGTTTCTTATGTGCTTGGTGTAGCTTGCCTTATGAAGCAGTAACAAACAAGGCTCTGAAATTTCACACATCTTTTCCTGAGCTTCATAGTGAGTTCCCTGATATTGTTGATGAAAACGGTGCGGGCTGGTATTACAGATACTTACACTCTCTTTCGGCTTACATCAAAAAGAACAAAGAGGATGTTACAAAGAAGCTTCACTGCTTTACCGAAAAGAAGACCTTAAAAGCTATTGAAGTCACTTGGGCTAATAAGCTGATACAGTACCAGTATTCGATTTACAACAACCGTTCATCAGCTGATTTCCCTCTACTTTTTGATACGGCTATTGCAGATGCTCTTATTCTCGGTCCGTTGCGTACTGAAGCGGTTGTGCTACCCGATGAAACACTGCAAAAAATCAAGGCTTACGGTGTAAACGCGAAAACTGAAAGGCTAATGATTACACTTGCCGAATATTATATTGCAAACAAAGAGCCTGATTCTGATTGGGTTATAATACCAAGGACTAACATCTCCGCTTATCTCGGCTCTGCTTCTTATGTTGACAATTACGAAAAGAAGATACCCGAAGGCTTTATGGAGAAAAAGCCTGAAATGGGCGGTGTGTCTGCGGTGAGGATTAATCTATAACGGAAAAAGCTCCCCGATATGTTTGATTTTGGTGCAGATGCAAGAGCAGAAGGCGGCGAAAACGGGAAGAATCACAAAGGTCTTATTACTATTGACCGTAGGTATAAGAAGGATGCTTTCTATGCATATAAGGCATGGCTTTCTGACGAGCCCTTCGTTCACATCTGCGGCAAACGCTATGTTGACCGTGTTGAAGATGTTACAAAGGTTACGGTATATTCAAATCTTCCCGAGGTTGAGCTTTTTGCAAACGGTGAATCCTTAGGTAAAATTTCCGCTGAGGACCATTTCTTCTGTTTTGAAGTACCCAACAATGGTGAAACCGACCTTGTTGCTGTTGCCGGTGATTTTAAGGATGAAAGCCGCATCCGTAAGGTTGAGAAAATGAATCCCGACTATATTCTTCGTGAGCAGGGTGCAGTTCTTAACTGGTTTGATATTGTTGAAATTGAAGGACGCTTCTCTCTCAATGATAAGCTCGGCGACATTATAAAGACATTCCGCGGTAAGCTGTGGTTCGCAGGTCTGTTTATGACTCTTGCTAAAAAAATGAGTCAGGGTCAGCCTCAGTCCAAGGATAAGGACAAACAGAAGAAAAAGAAAAAAGCGAAGAATCCCGAAATGAACAGTGGCGTAATGAATATGATAGGTAATTTCACCGTGCTTCGTTTCACAGGTATGCTCGGGATGCGTAATGTTTACTTTACAAAGGAAGAGCTACTTAAAATCAACAAGCAGTTAAACCGTATCAGAAAGCCAAAGAACTAACAGATTTATACAAACGAAGTGGCAGAGTCATCCCTGCCACTTCTGTTGTTATTTATAAATCAATTCATTGCAAACAATCTCTCTTGCCTTTTGCTGAATATTGCTCATTCTCTGCACCCACTCCATCTGATTTTCTTCTTTTAGTTTTTCTGTAACACCTTCCGCCTCTTTCATCTGTTCAATCAAAAGGTCGTACATTTCATTTGCCTGACGGTCAATATCTGCAAGATAAGGCCAAAGGGTGCATTTGGTTACCATTAGCATAAATATACCTCGCTTGTTATGTTCAAGGTAGTTTTTGTGTAGCATACCCCATTTGCCAATGATGATATTTGCTTGTTCAGACGGCAGGTTAATGTTCGGAATTTTATAGTCGCCAACCTGTCGATAAGTTATCTTTGATTTGTTTTCCATAATTGTCATCCTTTCTTGGCTTCAATAAAAGTATCGTATGTAAATCTTGCACCGAGCCGGAAGCCCGAAATAAAACCGTCAGAAATGCTGATACTTGAAAATTCATTATATGCGCACACATAATTTGCAAACAGCTCTTTTTCCTTTTCGGGGAGCATTGCTGAAAGCTCTTCTTCTTTCTTCACAAGTACATTCAGCTTCTTTTTGAGTCTTGGTGTGATTTCTGTTGAGAGTGCCTGCGGCTCTATGTTGCCGTAATAAAAATCTTCTATAATGCTCGACATAAGATCACACCTTACCTTTCACTTTTATCAATAATTTTCAGTAATAGCTTATTAACATCCTCAGTGGGTAAACCTTCCGCCAAGAGCAAATTACGAAATTCATTCATACCATTGACAAGTAAATTGCACTCAAAATCCGTGAATTTTATTTTTACTTTTCTGCTCATAATAAAACCTCCTTGTTATTTGGTAGCTTCATTCTACCGCATAACCGGAGGTTAGTCGAATGTATGAAAAACACAATAAAATACTAAAATGTAAAAGCTATGTGCCCCCCAATGTGCCCCCCTGAAGCCCTCTAAACCGCATCAAATAAGGAAAGAATACTATCCTCCAAAACCGCGTGCCGTGGGTTCGAATCCTACTGCCCCCTGCCATAAACAAGTCCGAGACCTTGATTCAGCAAGTGTTCCGGGCTTTTTTTATACCTGAAATCAATCCTGACAAAATCTCAGTTTACCGTAAAATATCGTACAACATCAGAAAATCTCTACAGACAAAGAGCAGAAAGACCTTAAAATCTTTCTGCTCTTA
>JAFOXT010000019.1 GCA_017425745.1 Clostridia bacterium
AATCATAGGAACAATTCTGTCGTTGGTTTCTCTCAGCGAGGATGAATAAACATTTGAAAGAGCGAAAGGAAGAATACCGAGAAGCATAATTTTAAGATATTCACGGCTGTATGAGGCAACCTGAAGAATATCCTGCTTAGAGCCTTCACCCTGAAGATAAAAGGAAACGAGAGTATCGCCCAAGGTTACAAAAGCGCCTATACCGAAGGCTGAAAGCAGAAAAGCGGCAATTATTTTGTACTGAATGGTGCTTCTTACACCGTCGCTGTCCTTCTTTCCGAAAAACTGGGATGTAAAAATTCCCGCGCCTGACATTGCACCGAAAATGCAGAGGTTGAAAACCATCATAATCTGGTTGACAATTGAAACACCTGTCATCTGAAGAGTGCCCACTCTGCCCACCATAATATTGTCAATCATGCTTACAAAATTGGTTATACCGCTTTGCACCATAATCGGTACGGCAATTGTAAGCATTCTTTTGTAATATGGCATACCGCTTTTAATGTAATCTTTCACTCTTATCTTCCCTTCTTAAAATTAAATCCGGCAATACTTTATGTACCACCGGATAAAATACAGGATTATACTTGAATTAATCAAAAAAGCCTATTCTGAAAATCTGTCTGAAAAACTGAATAAATGTTTCAAAAGCGTTTTCAAGTGATTCAATAAGTCTTTCAAGGAAACCGGCTGCTGAGTTACTGCCGTCTACAATTTCCTGACCAACGTTTGAAAGGTCATCTTCCCAACCGTTTTCTGAAACAATCTGGCTGATTGTGTCTGTGATATGAGGTTCAGTAGGAATTGATTCTTCTGTGTAAAGAAGGTCGGTACCTGTGGGCTTTGCCTTTGTGGTTTCAGATGCTGAATTGCTGCTTGCAGCGTCGTCTGTTGCGCCAACCATTACAGTTGAGCAAGCAATTACAACTGAAAGAAGAATGCATACTGCATAAACAAAAAATTTCTTGCTGTTTTTCATTTTCTGTTGCTCCTTTGATTTATTATTGTTTTTTTCCACGGGTATTATAACAGAAAGTAAACTTTATTGCAAGAGTTTTTTTGAATGCAAAATGCAAAGTGCAAAATGCAAAATTATCGGGTCGCTTTGGAGAAATTAAAGTGGAAAGTTAAAAGTTAAAAGTTGAAATGTGGGGAGCAAAGCTCCGATTGTATTTCTGACGAAAACTCAGGGTAACGCGTAGGGGCTGCCATTGGCAGTCCGCCTTTTTTCGACCTCTCCGTCACTTCGTGCCACCTTTTCTTCCAAAAACGGGCACCCTTTTGTCACTTCGTGACATTTCCCCTAACAGGGGAATTTCCTAAAGGGGACGGCATTATATATCTATGCACTACCTTAAAGTTTCGTCAGTTATTTTGCACTTTGCACTTTGCATTTTGCATTCTATATAAAGCAGTACGCACACATAAAAGTGCCGCTTCCGGCTATTCTCAGGCGGACTTTCCGCACCGGAAAAACGTACGGCGGAAATTTCTTTATATTTTATTTTATGCACATTTTATCTCGTTGACATTGACCTTGAAGCTGTGTTAAAATTATGGGGTAAAAACTGTGAAAGGAACGAAAAATCTAATGGAAAAAATTATTGGACTTATTTTTGCTGACGAAATGGAATACGCTCCCTATCTTGACTGGGCAAAGGAAAACGGCGCAGTGGAGGAAAGAAAGCACGGCAACGATTATGCCGTTACCTACCTTAAGGACGGCGAAAATTCACTTAAGCTTGTTGCAGTAAAATGCGGCATAGGTAAATCAAACGCAGCCTCTGCAGCTGCATACCTTATCGGTGAGGATAAGGCAGATTATATTCTCAACGCAGGTCTTTCAGGTGCTGTTTCACGCCTTAAAAGAGAGGATATGGTTGCAGCTACAAGCCATATAGAATGTGACTTTGACCTTACTGCAATCGGCTATGCACCCGGTGTAAAGGCTGACAAGCAGAAATATTTATACAAAGCAGACGAAACCCTTCTTTCCCTGGCACTCCAGAGCGACGGAATTATTGCCGCACCCACAGGTACAGGCGACATTTTCCTTACAGATAAGGTGAAGAAGGAATTCTACAGAGAAACATTTGAAATTGAAGCCTTTGATATGGAAACAGCCGCAATTGCTTCTGTTTGCGACAAGTCAGAAATCCCCTTCCTTTCTCTCAGAAAAATCAGTGATGACGCTGATGACAGCTCAGTTGAGGACTACCGTGAAATGAACAACAGAAAGGAAAGCTGTCTTACAGAGCTTCTTGTTCATATTTTGGAAAGACTTATCAAGAAATTGTAAATAAAAAGGCTAAAAATAAGGCTTTTCATCTTGCAAAAAAAATAAAAGAAGAGTATAATCAAAGGTAGTATAGAGTAGTAGACCTTATTTTGGTCTTAAAACGGAAAAACACTTTAAAAAGACTCAGAAAAATCTTTGAAAGGTAAGTTAAAAAAGGAAACGGGGAATTGATTTTGAAAGCAGATTTACACATTCACACAAAACTTTCCGACGGTACTGTAGGTATTGACGACATTGTCATCTTAGCAAAAAATGCAGGTGTAACAACAATTTCAATTACTGACCACGACTGTCTTGCCGGTACTGTAAGAGCAGAAATGATAGGCAACAGATACGGTGTCAATGTTATACCCGGTGTTGAATTTTCTGCAACTGACAGCAAGAGAAAATCAAAGGTACATATTCTTTGCTATCTGCCCGATAAGCCGGAAAGACTTGAAGGCCTTTGCAAAAGCAACTCGCTTCTCAGAAAGAGAGCCGGCGTGATTATGCTTAAAAAGGTGGCAAACAAATTCCCCATCAGTGAAGACTTTATTCTCAGAAATGCACAGGGCTCCACAAACATTTTCAAGCAGCACATTCTTAAGGCGCTTATGGAATGCGGCTACACCACAGAAATTTTCGGTGATCTTCACAAAAAGCTTTTCAGCAAGGATTCACCGATGAATGTTTCAATGGATCCTACATATCCCGAGCCTCAGGAAATTATTGAAGCAATTCACGAGGCAGGCGGTATTGCAATTCTTGCCCATCCCGGCTTCTATAACAATTTTGAGCTTTTTGAAGAGCTTATTCCCCTTGGCCTTGACGGTGTTGAGGTATGGCATCCCGAAAACTCAGAAGAAGAACAGGAAGCACTTATTAAAATTGCAAAGAAGCACGGTCTGCTTATGACCGGCGGCAGCGACTTCCACGGCGGTTTCAACGCTTATCCGCTTAAAATCGGTGAATACGGCCCGCCCGAGGACGCTCTCAGTCAGCTTCTTTCATATAAAGCCAAAAAACGCAGAAAGCGCAACAAGGCTTCAGCTGAAGAGAAATAAGAAAGGACCGGTTTTCCGGAGTACAGAAATATGAGCGAAAACGACGTAAAGATTTATAAATCAAAAAACGAGCTTGACCAGAGCTCAGCCGAAATTTCAAGAACCCTTGATGAGGTTATGACTCACAGAATCAACGGAAATATTGATAAAGCAAGAAAGCTCGGCGAAATTCTTGCAACAATTACTCCTAAGGGTGATGACGGCATAATTGTTAATCTTAAGGATCACCTTGCCCCCAGATATTTCACATCAGATATTCTTTATCAGATGAAGGTGCTTCTTGTTTTTGCCTGCGAAACTGTACTTCAGTTTGAAATTCCCGTTTCAATTGTAACAACAACGGCAATTGCCACAATGTATGAAAACATTGAAAAGAAATCCCCCGGCTTCTATGATAACCTTAAAAACGGTGCAGCCTTCACCTTTTATTATCTTGCAGTTCAGAAGGGCGGAAATCTTTCAGAAAACATCGGCGAGGCTTTTGCAATGCTTTGTTCCGTAAAAAATAAGGACGGCTTTGTTGAAGCAGGAAAAACAGTCTGGAACCTTGCCGTTGATATTATTGAAAAAGAAATCGAAAAGGCCGATTTCAAATACATCTGATTTTAAAAAGCGGCCACAAAGGTCGCTTTTTGTAATTTACTCGCAGAGTAAATTACAAATATGAAAGTTGAAAGTTAAAAGTTGAAATAAGGGTCGCTCCGCTCCGATTTTATCCGGGTTAAAGATGTTCAGAAATTTTAATTATATTCAGCCGTGATAGTTCAGATGAAGCGGTCGGTGAGAACAAAGAAAAAGAAAGGTAAAAGCAATGAAAAATAATATAGCTAAAGAAAAAAGTATAAAGTTTGCTATAAGAATAATTAACCTTTATAAATATCTTACCGAAGAGAAAAAGGAATTTATAATATCAAAGCAACTGCTCAGAAGCGGAACAAGCATAGGTTCAAATATTGCAGAAAGCGAATGTGCTATGAGCTCAAAGGATTTTCTTGCAAAAATATATATTGCTCTCAAAGAAAGCAATGAAACTTTATATTGGCTGGAGTTTCTTTATGAAACTGAATACCTTAGCGAAAAAGAATACAATTCAGTAAAAAGCGATTGTCTGGAGCTTAAAAAAATATTAATGGCAACAACAAAAACAATGTGCGAAGCAACCGATACAAATGAATGCTGTTAACAATTTCTGTTGATTTAATTTGGCGGTATGAATTAAACTATTTTGACTGTATGAAGGCGGATAAAATCGGAGCGAAGCGACCCTTATTTCAACTTTCAACTTTTAACTTTCCACTTTAAATGAAAAAGGAGAAAAAACTATGACAGTAAACGACATTAAAGAAATTCTTGAAGCAGAAATTATCTGCCGTGATGACCTTCTTCAGAAAGAAGTAAACTCAGCTTGCGGCAGTGATATGATGAGCGACGTGCTTGCTTTTGTAAAAGAGCAGGCTGTACTTCTTACGGGTCTTGTTAACCCTCAGGTTGTAAGAACTGCAGAAATGATGGATATGCACTGCATCGTTTTTGTAAGAGGCAAAAGACCTACTCTTGATATGATTGAAATGGCTGAGGACAGAGATATGGTTATGCTTTGTACTGAGCTTGAAATGTTTACTTCCTGCGGCAGACTTTATGAAAACGGTCTCAGAGGAGGAAGCGGAAAATGAGTGAGAGCATCAGACTGCACTACGATGTGCCGGGTGATGACTTTACCAGAGCCGGAGCAGCCTCCGGTGATGTTAAGCGCACACTGAAACAGCTGGGAGTCTCACCGAATGTTATAAGAAATGTGGCAATTGCCATGTATGAAGGCGAAATTAATATGGTTATCCATGCAGGCGGCGGAGAAATAGATGTTGAAATAACTGAGGATAAAATCAATATGATTCTTTCCGATAAGGGCCCCGGTATTGAAGACATTGAGCTTGCTATGAAAGAGGGCTATTCAACTGCGCCCGATAATATCCGTTCACTTGGCTTTGGTGCCGGTATGGGTCTTCCCAACATAAAAAAATATAGCGACACATTTGAAATTGAAACAGAAGTAGGCGTTGGAACAACGCTTAAGCTTGCGGTACTTATTGAATAAAGTTTAAAGTGGAAAGTTGAAAGTTAAAATGTGGGGAGCAAAGCTCCGATTATATCCGTTTTAACTTTCTGCTCAGCCTTTATATTCATTCCGCCGAAGCAGATTGATAAACTTGGCGGGTAGGATTTTATTCATTTATGAATATAAAGGCGGATAATTCCGGAGCGAAGCGACCCGTATTTCAACTTTCAACTTTTAACTTTCCACTTTAATTAAAAGGAGAAAACATAATGTCAAAAATATTCCACTCAGTTCGCCTTGATGCGGATAAATGTGTGGGGTGTACTAACTGTATCAAACGTTGCCCCACAGAGGCTATCCGTGTAAGAAATAAAAAGGCGTACATAATTTCCGACAGATGTATCGACTGCGGCGAGTGTATCAGGGTCTGCCCTCAGCACGCAAAATATGCAGTTATGGAGCATCTCAGCGAAAAAGATAAATTCAGATATAAAATCGCACTGCCTGCCCCTGCACTTTACGGTCAGTTCAATAACCTTGAAAATATTGACTATGTGCTGACGGGTCTTAAGAAAATGGGCTTTGATAAGGTTGTTGAGGTAAGCAAAGCAGCCGAATACATAAGCAGTGCAACACGAAATATGATGAGAACGGAAAGCCTTAAAAAGCCCGTTATTTCAACTGCTTGTCCCGCAGTTGTAAGACTTATCAGAATCCGCTTCCCTAATCTTATTCCGAATCTTCTGCCCCTTTATGCACCCGTTGACTTTGCGGCAAAAATTGCCCGTGAAGAGGCAATTAAGGAAACGGGACTCAAAGACGAGGAAATAGGCGTTTTCTTTATTTCACCCTGTCCTGCAAAAAGAACATCAATCAAAAATCCTCTCGGCTACAGCAAAAGCGGTGTAGACGGAGCAATTGCAATGAAGGAGATTTATCCTCAGCTTGTGCACAATATGGATAAGCTCAGTACAGATGAAGTTGAGCTTATTAACGATTCAGGTATTATCGGTGTAAGCTGGGCAAGCAGCGGCGGTGAAGCGTCAGGCCTTTTAAAGGAGAGATATCTTGCGGCTGACGGTATCCGTAACGTAATCAATGTGCTTGAAGAGCTTGAGGATGAAAAGCTTAACGACCTTGATTTTATTGAGCTTAATTCCTGTACAGGCGGTTGTGTTGGCGGTGTTCTTACTGTTGAAAATCCCTTTGTTGCAAGGGCAAGAATTCAGCACTTAAGAAAGTTTATGCCCGTTTCCTGCAACAGCATCAGAAATAAATATGACCTTGAGGATTTCGGCCTTACTGAAGAGGTTACACCCTCACCGGCTATGAAGCTTGCCGACAATGTAATCAAGGCTATGCGTATGATGAGTAAGCTTAAGGAAATTGAAGCTTCACTGCCCGGTCTTGACTGCGGAATCTGCGGTGCACCCTCGTGCAGAGCTCTTGCTGACGATATTGTAAGAGGCTACGCAGAGGAAACAGACTGTGTGCTTCATAAAATTCAGGTTGGCGGAAGCAACGACTGGCTTCCTGCACCCTTCAGAGTAAAGGTTATGACAGAAGAGTCAGGGGAGGAAAAAAATGATGAAGGTTAAAGAGCTTACAGAAAAGCTTCAGCTTAAAGTTCTTGTAGAAGGCGACAGCGAAAGAGAAATTGAAGGCTGCTATTGCGGAGATTTACTTTCCTGGGTTATGTCAAGAATAAAGGAAAACGATGTATGGCTTACGGTTATGGGTAACATCAACTCAATTGCCGTTTGCGTGCTTTCCGATTGTGCCGCAATTCTTCTTACCGAAAACGCACCTCTTGACGAGGACGCAAGACTTAAAGCAGAAAGCATAGGCATACCCGTACTGCAAAGCGAAAAAAGCACCTTTGACCTTGCAGTGGAGATTTCAAAGCTTTTATGAAGCTGAAATATGATTTACATATTCACTCCTGTCTTTCACCCTGCGGTGATAACGATATGACGCCCTACAATCTTACAAATATGGCAAAAATCTGTGGCTGTGATATAATTGCCCTCACTGACCACAACACCTGCCTTAATTGTGAAAGCGCCATGAAGGCGGGAGAGAATATAGGTCTTACGGTTGTGCCGGGAATGGAATTATGCACAAGCGAGGAAATTCACTGTATCTGTCTTTTTCCTGAGCTTAAAAATGCACTTTCCTTTTCCGATTATGTAAAATCAACTCTTCCTCCCATAAAAAATAAAGAGAAGATTTTCGGCAACCAATATATTATGAATGAAGCTGACGGAATTCTCGGCTCCTTCGATTTACTTCTTACAACGGCATCGGGCATAAGCATTGAAAGTCTTGACAGTCTTATGAAGGACTACGGCGGACTTTGGTATCCTGCCCATATAGACAGAAATTCTTACAGTGTAATTTCTGCTCTTGGTGATTTCCCTGACAGCCTTGAAACTTCAGTGTTTGAGCTGACTTATGATGCTGACGAAAAGCTGTACAGAGAAAAGTATCCGTCAACAAAAAACAAAAAATTAATCAGAAGCAGTGATGCCCATTATCTGGAAAATCTTATGACAGAGAAAATGGAAATTGAGCCGGCAGATAATTCAATAAAAGGTCTCTTCGAAGTTTTAAGATAAAAAAACAATTACTTAAACTTAAATTAACCAAGTATTAACAATACATGGTTATACTAAAGAAAAAACATCTAAGGAGATTAAAAATGAAAAAATCAATTAAAAAATTAATGGCTGCCCTTTTATCAGTAATTCTGATTCTCGTGGTGGCAATCCCCGCCTTTGCGGCACAGTCAGGTGACGAAATTGTTGCAAGAATTTCAGTTTGCTCAAGAGTAAAGGAAGTACCCTCTCTCGGCCACACCTGGATTTACATACACAACATTTCCGATGAGCCGATTCAGGTGGGCGCTTATACAGTACCTGTTGGTGAAGGCGTTTCTATCGGTACCTTTGCAAACACAAGAGATGACGGCAGAGGTGTTTACTACAATATTGAATCACACTGCATCAACAAGTACGGCGACCACGATTTCTTTTCAATTACAAAGGAAATTTCAGCCGACACACTTAATAAGGTAAGCAACAAGATTCTCACCCTTAACAACTGGAATATTTTCAATAACTGTATGCAGTTTACTTTCACAGTATGGCAGACAGCAACAGGTCAGTTTTTTGCAAACCTTCTTTTCCCTGCTTTCGGTGAGCTTCAGATGAGAATAGCAGGTGCAAGACACAGAAATCTTAATATGTACTATCCTTCTGCAGACAGAGTTTACAAACAGAAGGGCTCAGGCTCAGGTGCAACTCTTGCAGTTGTAAGAGAAAGCTCGCTTAAAACTCCTGTGGGTTGATAGCATTAAAAAATGAGGAATTGTAATGAAAAAAGTTTTTAAAAGTATAGTTTCAATAATTATGGTTGCGGCAATTGTGTTTACACTTGCCGCACCTTCTCTTGCTGCAAACGATCCCGTTGTTGCAAGAATTTATGTAATCACCTACCTTGAAGGTACATCGTGGACAGACCACGCCTGGGTTTACTTTGAAAATCTTTCAGAAAACAGTGTAAAGGTGGGACTTTATAATCTGCCTGCAGGTGAGGGCGTTTCCGTGGGTTGCTTTGCAGCGTCAAGAGATGACGGCTACGGAATTTACTACAACATTGAAAGCTACTGCGCTAACAAATACGGCCAGACCGGTTGGGTATCAATTTCAAAGGATATTACAAAAAGTCAGCTTCAGAAGGCCACCGATAAAATTCTCAGCATAAGAAACGGTTGGGATTTCATTTTCAACTGTATGTACTTTGCTTTCAGTGTGTGGAATGCGGCAACGGGCGATAATCTTGTGTCCCTTGTTTTCCCTGTTTTCGGTCAGCTTATGCTTAAGGCACGCGGAGGCAGAAAAGGACCGCAGATGTTTGTGCCCGAAAAAACAAGAGTTTACCGACAGAAAGGAAGAGGCGACAACGCTTACCTTATGCTTGTAAGCGAAAAGTCCCTCAACAAAGCGATATGACAGAAAAAGAAAAAGCCCTTGAGCTTTTTATGGAAGGCTTCAATTGTTCACAGAGTGTATTCACTGCTTTTGCATACCGTTTCGGAATTGATGAGGACACTGCAAAAAGAATTTCAGCAGGTCTCGGCGGCGGTGTTGGCAGACAAAGAGAGGTCTGCGGTGCAGTAAGCGGAGCAGTTATGGTGCTCGGCTCAGTTAAGGCAGCTGTAAAGGGTGATGACAGCGAAGGGAAAAAAGCAAATTACGAGCTTGTAAGAGAGTTTTGCGATTTATTCAAGGAAAGACACGGCGGCACAATAATCTGCCGTGAAATGCTGAAAATTCAGGCAGAAGCAAAAGAGAGCGCAACTCCCGACGAAAGAACAGCTGAGTATTATGCCTTAAGACCCTGCGCAAGAGCAGTTTTTGATGCAGCCGAAATACTTGAAGAAATGATTAAAAAGCACGGGCAGTGAGCATCAATTTAAAATAACACCGTAGGGGCCGCCATTGGCGGTCCTTGTTTTGTTTCATATAATTGGAATCTTGTCGCTTCTGAAAAGCACAGCTTTGTGTCCCTTCGGCTTCATTCTGCTTTGGCGGAATGAATATAAAAGCTCTGAAGTAAGCTGAAACGGGTATAATCGCAGCGAAGCGACCCACATCTAAACTCTCAACTCTTAACACTTTTTTGTCGAGTCAATCAGTTCACTATC
>JAFOXT010000020.1 GCA_017425745.1 Clostridia bacterium
ATCTCCTTAACGTTGACCTTGTTAACCTCAAGGCTTACACAGCTTCAGAAGACATCGATACAATCGATGAATTCGCTTCAGAACTTGCAAGTGTTCTCACAACTTACGCTCCCGGCATTGTTGAACTTCTCTTCCTCGGTAACGATTACAGATTCTTCAGCAATTCAGAAGGTAAGGACGCAATCGTAATCAGCGGCGGCAACGGCTATGCTGAAGGTCTTGCTCTCATCCTTGAAGCTCTCGGATGTAAAAACCTTCCCGCAGCAACAGGCGAAACAACAGCAATCGTTGAAGGCGTATTTGCTTCACTTGCAGCACGCATCAACGCTATCCTCGCTAACCCCGTAGCAGAAATTCTTGAACTTCTTCCCAACCTTATTTTCTTCCTCAATGCAAACGGTGCAGGCGTTGCTATCGGCAACCTTCTCAAGCCCGTAAATGCAATTCTTGGTTCAATCAACGGTCTTCTTGAAAAGCCCATCAGTCTTGCTGATCTTCTCACAATCAAGATCTATGAAAAGGACGAAAACGGTGAAATCGTTAAGGACGAAGAAGGTAACGACAAGGTAGAAAAAGAAATCAAGCTCGACCTTGAAAAACTTTCACTTGCTAACGTTGTTGAAATCGTTGAAGGTGCAACAGAACTCGACCTCACAGTAGTTGAAGATATTCTTGTAAACTTCTGCGTAGGTAAGATCGTTTCTTACGATTCAGTAAGTGTAAATGATGCTTACAAGATGACAGAATTTGCTAAGGAAGATGTTATTACAATCATCCTTACAATCGCTCTTATCTTTGTACAGAACGAAGATAATGCAAAGGCTCTTGATGAACTTATCGGTACAGAAATTATCTCAGGCATCAAGACAGTATTCGAATCAGCTCCCGTTCAGTATCAGCTTCCCGCTTGGTACGCACTTGACTGGGATACAGTTGATTACGAAAAGCAGACAGTTGGCGTTGTACAGAGTGCTCTTACATATCCCAACGACTGGACAGCAGAAAAATCACTCTATCTTGCTGATAACCTTTCAGCTATTGTTGATGCAGTTATCAAAATGATTGAAATCAACAGTGTTAAGTATGATTCACTTGCAGATCTTATTGATGCAAATGTAAACATCTACACACCTGACCTTCTTGAAACAATCCAGAAGGCACTCGGCGATCTCCTCAATGGCTTTGAAGGCGACATCAAGACTATTATTGATGATTATGGCTTTGAATTAGTTGACGGTCTCCTTAATGCAGACATTAAGGGTCTCCTCGATTACGATGTATCAGGCGTAAATGACAAGGCTTCATTCGTAGCAGCTCTCACAGGTATGCTTATGGAAGTTGAAGGCATTGTTGAATGGCTCCTTCTTGGTGAAGATTATGCATTCTTCGTAGATACAGACGGTAAAGATATTATCACTCTCAACGGTGCAGAAGGTTATGCTCAGGGTCTTTCACTTATCCTTGAAGCTCTCGGCGTTGAAAACCTTCCCGCAGCAGACGGTGATACAGAAGCTATTGTAAGCGGCGTTCTTGCAGCAGTATTTGATCGCGTAGACGAAATTCTTGCAAATCCCGTTGACGAAGTAATCGACATTCTTCCCAATGTTATCTACTTCATCAATGCAAACGGTCTTGCAGCAGCAGTAAACAACCTTGCAGGTGCATTCAATGCTCTTGCTCTCAAGCTTAAGACATTCGGTCTTAACATTACACTTGAAGATCTTCTCAACATTGAAAAGCTTCTTAAGATTACAGACGAAGAAGGCAATGTTAAGGATCTCGCAATCGGCCTCGATAATCTTACTCTTGCAGCAGTTATCGAAGTTGTAGAAGAAATGACAGGTCTCGACCTTACAGGCGTAGCTGACATCTTTGTAAACTTTGCTCTCGGTAGAGTTAAGGGTTACGAAGGCATCAATGGCGAACTCAACGCTATGATGGTTTACGACGAAGGCGAAGCAGGCAGATTCAATAAGGGTGATATGATTACTCTTGTTGTAACAGCAGCAATGCTTGTTCTCAATGCAGAAGGCAACGCAGCTAAGCTCGACAAAATGCTCAAGACAAACGGCATCGTTGAAGCAATCCTCAATGTAATTGAAGGTTCAGAAATCGTTTATGCAACTCCTGATTGGAACTACATGGACGGTATCGTAACTGATGACGGTATTGAAGAATATGTAAACGCTATCGTTGCTTATCCCAATGACTGGACAGAAGAAAAGGCTCAGTACCTTGCTACTAACCTTCCCACTCTTGTTGACACAGTTATCAAGATGGTTGAAATCAACGGTGTTAAGTACGATTCACTTGCAGCTCTTCTTCAGGCTAATGTGAACGTATTCACAGCTGATACACTTAACAGCCTCGTTGGTCTTATTACCGGTCTTCTTAAGGATATCGATGACGGTCTCCTTGAAGCAGCAGGCGTGCTTCTCGGCGCAGATGTTGTAGGTCTTAAGTCTTACAAGGCTCCTGAAACAGTAGACACAGTTAAAGAATTTGCAGACGAACTTGCAAATATTCTCAACACATACGCTAAGGGCGTAGTTGAATGGCTCCTTCTCGGTAAGGACTACAAGTTCTTCGTTAAGGAAAACGAAAACAAGCTTCCCGTAGATGCTATCGTAATCAACGGTGCAAACGGATATGCAGAAGGTCTTGCACTTCTCCTCGAAGCTCTTGGTTGCGAAAACCTTCCCGCAGTTTACAACGAAGACGGTACAGTCAAGACTCTTGATACAAAAGCAACAGTTGAAGCAGTTCTTACTTCACTTGCAGCTCGCATTGACGAGATTCTTGCTAACCCCGTAGAAGAAGTTCTTGATCTTCTTCCCAACCTTATCTACTTCCTCGATGCTGACGGCGTTGATGCAGTAATCACAAACACAACAGCAGCTCTTACAGCTCTTGTTGGCAAGCTTTCAACATTCGGAATCAGCCTTGACATCAACTCACTTGTTAACCTTCCCGCACTTATGGGTATCGAAGACAAGTATGCAGAAGGCGACGATGTAATCGCTCTCAACAACCTTACACTCAGAGCTCTTCTCAAGGCTCTCTCACTTATGACAGGCCTTGACTTCACAGAGCTCCAGAACGTACTTGTTCCCTTCGCTCTCGGTGAAGCAATTAAGTACGATTCAGTAAGCTCAAAGGATGCTTACAAGATGGTTTATAAGACCGACCTTGACAAGCACGATATGATTACTGTTGTTGTAACAGCAGCTCTCCGTATGTTCGTTGAAAACGAAGACAATGCAGCTAAGCTTGACGAAATGCTCGGCACAGAAATCATCTCAGCTCTTAAGAATGTATTTGCAGATGTAGAAATCACATACGAAGCTCCCAACTGGGAATATGTAGATCTTGAAGCTGACGGCACAACAGTAAGTGCTATGCAGTATGCAATCACATATCCCAACAACTGGACAGAAGCTACAGCTGAAGCTGTTCTTGCTGAACTTCCCGCTCTTGGTGATATGATCGCTAATATGATCGACAGCAAATATAGCACACTCAGCGATCTTCTTAACGATAAGGTTAATGTATTTACATCAGATAACCTCAATGCACTTGTTGCTCTTATTGCAAACCTTCTTAAGGATATCGACGACGGTCTCCTTGATGCAGCAGGCGTGCTCCTCGGTGCAGACGTTGTAGGTCTTAAGGCTTACAAAGCTCCCGAAGGTATAACAACAGTTGACGCATTCGCAGCAGAACTTGCTGACGTTCTCAACACATACGCTAAGGGCGTAGTTGAATGGCTCCTTCTCGGTAAGGACTACAAGTTCTTCGTTAAGGAAGTTAAGGACGGTGCTCCTGTTGACTTCATCGTAATCAACGGTGCAAACGGTTATGCAAATGGTCTTGCTCTTCTTCTTGAAGCAATTGGCTGTAAGAACCTTCCCGCAGCTACAGGCGAAACAGAAGCTGTTGTAACAGGCGTTCTCGGTTCACTTGCAGCTCGTATCGATGAAATTCTTGATAACCCCGTAGAAGAAGTAATTAACCTTCTTCCCAACCTCTTCTACTTCCTCAACACAAACGGTGTTGCAGCAGTAGTAGAAAATACACTCGCAGCAGTTACAGCGCTCCTTGAAAAACTCGAAGCATTCGGTATCAAAGTTGACATTAAGGCTCTTGTTAACCTTAAGAAGCTTATGAAGATTGAAAATACAGATGCAAGAATCAGCCTTGACGATCTTTCAATGGTAGCTCTTCTTGAGGCAGTTTCATATATGATTGATGGTTTTGACCTCACTCATATCAAGAATCTTCTTGTTGGTTTCGGCCTCGGTAAGATCGACACTTACACATCCGTAAGTGATGCAGAAGCAGTTGGTACAGCTAAGAAGATGTCTTACAAGGATGAATTTGACAAGCATGATATGCTTACAGTTCTTGTAAATATGGCTCTTATCACTCTTGCTGATGATGCTAATGCAGAGTTCCTTAAGAAGCTTGCAGGTGAAGATATCTACGCAGTAATCCTTAATGTTCTTAACCTTGAAGAAGCACTTGCAGAAGTTAAGAAGATGTCATGGCTCTTCACAGATAAGGCAAACACAGGCGAGAAATTCTCACCGATGAAAACATCAGAGCTTTATAAGGGCTTTGAATACGGTCCCAACTACACAAGAGAAATGGCTCAGTACATTGCTGACAACTTCGGTACATTTGTTGATAACATTATCAAGCTTCTTGGCATTCAGATTAACGGCAAGTTTGTAAACAGTCTGTCAGAACTTCTCAATAATCTTGTAGGTGGCAGCGTTTATAACAGCAGCAATGTAATTGCTATCCGTGATGCTCTTGCAGGTGTTCTTGCAGGTATTGGTGAACTTAAAGTTGAAGGTGTAAATGTTGGTAAGTACATTAAGATGGTTCTTGTTAACTCACTTGGTGTTGACCTCGATGCAGTAGCTGCAGTAGAAGTTCCTGAATTTACAGACAACAGAGATCTCTTTGTTCAATATCTTTGCAAGGTTCTTGATCCTCTCGGACCTATCCTTAAGTGGCTCCTTACAAATGAAGAAATTGCATTCTTTGTAGATCTTGAAAAGAAAGACTTCATTACACTTCCCGGTGCTGAAGGTTATAAGAACGGTATTGTTCTTCTTCTCGAAGCTCTTGGTTGTGAAAACATTGTTGATCCCGCAAATCTTGATGAAGATGCTAAGGGTGCAGATGTTGTAAATGCAATCATCGATCCTCTTCTCAATAGAATTGACAAGATTCTTGCAAATCCTGCAGAAGAAATTTTCGCAATTCTTCCCAACCTTGTATATTTCATCAACTCAAATGGTGTTGACATTGTAGTTAAGAACACACTCAATGCGGTTTATACTGTACTTAATGCAATCGAACCCATCGCTAAGATTGACCTTTATAAACTTATTGGTTTTGATCTTGAAACCCTTACATTTGAAAAGCTTCTTGAGATGCTTCTCGGCAATCTTGAAATTGCAGGCTTCTCATTCAAGGGTATCCCGATGGATGCAGTTGCTGAACTTACAGTAGGTACTCTTGAAACATATGATTCACTCAGTGCTGAAGTTCCCGCATACAGAATGGTTTATGGCGGCATTGAAGCTGAAGCTGATATGGTAACAGCTATTCTCAGACTTCTTATCACATTCGCTACAACCGAAGGCAACCAGAAGGCAATTGTAGATCTTCTCAAGTCAATCGGTATGACAGCTGAAGGTGAAAAGTATGTTGCAGCTATGATCGAATTCCTTGCTACATGTATCGCTGATACAAAACTTGGTATGGACGCAGCTCTCTACAGCATCTACTACGTATACTACGGTGTAGATAAGGGTGCAGCAGAAATGGTAAAGGGTAAGGATGACCTCAGCAAGCAGTGGGTAGCTAAGCTCGAAGAACTCAATAAGAACTCACCCAATGAAAACGCACAGGTTGGCGACCTTCTCACAGACATCTTTGATATTATCTTCGAAAAAGATGAAAATGGTAACAATGGTGTACTTGATGATAAGGATAATAATGGCGAAAATGGTGGTGTAGCTTCACAGGGTGGACTTACATTCTTCCAGAAGATTGCTAAGTTCTTCCAGGAAATCGCTGAATTCTTCAGAAACCTTTTCAGCTTTGGTAAGAAATAATCCACAAGCTTAAAACACTTAAGCCCCGACTTCGGTCGGGGCTTTTCTTCTCTTGATTTAAGCTGAAGATTATGATAAAATATAGCCAACAATTCAGAAAGAAGGCTTATTATGATTTTTGATACACTTGATAATGTAAACAATTATGAAGGTCTCGGCAGAGTCTATACTGCGCTGAAATTCCTCAGCGAAACCGATTTCAGCAAAACCCCGCTTGGCAGATATAAGCTTGACGGTGACAATATTTTCTATATGGTGCAGAGCTACGATACCGACCCCGACAAGACAATTTCAGAAGCTCACAAGAAATACATAGACATTCAGTATATGGTTGAGGGCGAGGAAATTATCGGTGTAGCTGATATCTCTTGCGATAAAGAGCTCACCGAAGCAAAAGAGGAAAACGACGTGTGGTTCTATAACTGTAAAACTGAGCCGCTTACTCTTTCAGCCGGAAAGTATATGGTGCTTTATCCTAATGATCTTCACTGTCCCGGAGTTGCGACAAATGGCACAGCACTGACCTGCAGAAAAGTTGTTGTAAAAGTAAAAGTTTAATATAAGAAAAACGCCTTACTGATTTATTCAGTAAGGCATAATTTTTTAGCTGTACCAGTCTAGGGTCAGGTAGTGGGGCACCACTGTTCCGTTGCCACCACATTTACCGGCATAATTTTCTGCCTGAATAAATCTCACTAACCGTCGATTGGTATTATAGGCAAAGACGATATAGTTGTAATCTTTACTAAAATCATCTTCGTGAGAATCTGCATAGTAAATGAGATGCCATGTCCCTTTTGTTTTGAAAACAGGTTTTTTATTATTTATTGAATTTTTGTTTTTATATTCTTCTACCATAGCATCAAATTCATCTGTAGCAGGACGTTCAAGAGATAACCAATAATGTGGCTTCGGAATGTACCATTGAGCATATAGCTCTGAGTGTGAATCATTGTTTAAAGTGAAGTTGTAATAATATTGCGTGCTTTCAGGAAATCTTTTCGGACGCCACATTTCAACCTTTTCCTTGTCAGCATATTCAGGAATTTTATCAGGAAAAATATCAGGAATATCACCATAACCTTTGTCAACATTAAGATAATTAGACGGATTATCTGTCTGCGAGAAATAAAAAGGAGATATTTTTGAAATAAAAGTATATGCAAAAGAAAAATACATTCCCCATACCATTGCAGCAGTCAGAAGTAATGATATTATTATTCGTGGGAGTCTCCAATGCAGTGTTAAATGTTTTCGATATACACAAAACAGAATAACAGGTATTATTAAAGGTAATGCACAGAAAATGTACATATAATGAAGCTGTTCAAAATTAAAATACGGATATTTTATTTCGTGAACTTCTGTCATTAAATAGATATTGCACAAAACAAATAAAATAAACCATATAATTCCCAAACTACCGACAACATAGAAAAATCGTTTTTCAATCCTCTCCCAAAGAGGTGTCTTTGTGTCGGCTTCGGGCACATCCTTATTCTCTGTGACGGCATTCAGTCGTTCGCATATACTGTTTATATCAGCCTCTTCTACTCCGAGGAGCGGTGACAGGGCTTCAACAATTTTAGTGTCATTTTCAATTTTATCGCTTTTGCTTCTGATAAATTCTTCCAGAACAGTCTTACAATCTTGAGAGCCTTCGGTTATGCTTTTTATTTCCGCAATTGAAAAGTCCGCCTTTCTCAAGGTTGCTATATTCTGAAGTGTTTTAAGATCGTCTTCTGTGAAGTCGATGTTTTTCCGCCCATTGTAGTTTTCCGTGAAGCGGGGGTGCACAAGGCCGTTTTCAATATAAAGTCTTATTGCTCTGTCTGTGAGGTCGGTTTTTGCTATAACTTCTTTAATTTTCATTCTCTTACCTCCTTTACAACCTTATAATACAGTTTTACCCAAGGTGAAAGTCAAGTGTTTTGAAAATATTTTTGTTAAAATGTATAAAATTTTTTAAAAGCTTTTATATCCATTGAAAAAAAGAATTAAATGTGATAGAATGTGGCGATATCTGTTTTTTAGAAAGGTACATATCGTATGATTTGTAATAATATACTTGAAGCTATGGGTAACACACCCATGATTCGTCTTAATAGAATGACAGGGCCTGACGATGCTCAGATTCTTGTTAAGTTTGAGGGAATGAATGTAGGCGGTTCAATTAAAACAAGAACTGCTTTCAATATGATACGTGATGCTGAAGAAAAGGGTCTTATCAATAAAGATACAATTATAGTTGAACCCACCAGCGGTAATCAGGGAATCGGTATTGCTCTTGTTGCTGCAGTGCGTGGCTATAAGGTTAAGATTATTATGCCTGACTCAGTAAGCGAAGAACGCAGAAAGCTTGTAAGGCAGTACGGTGCTGATGTAGTGCTTATTCACGACAGAGGAGATATCGGCGAATGCATCAGAGAGTGCCTCAGCGTTGCAATGCAGATGCAGAAGGATCACCCTAATGTGTTTGTTCCTCATCAGTTTGAAAATCCGGCTAACCCAGAGGTTCACAGAAATATGACCGGTGAAGAAATTCTCCGTCAGGTTAACGGCACTATAGACGGTTTTTGTGCAGGTATCGGCACAGGCGGAACAATTACGGGTATTGGTGAAACACTTAAAAAGGCTAATGAGCATATTGAAATCTGGGCCGTTGAGCCTGAGAATGCAGCAATTCTTTCAGGCGGCGAAATCGGCACACATATGCAGATGGGCATAGGCGACGGACTTATTCCTGAAATTCTCAACTGCGATATTTACGACGAAGTCTGCATTATTACTGATGCCGATGCTATCGAAACCGCAAGAGAGCTTGCAAGAAAAGAGGGTATCATCTGCGGTATCAGCAGTGGTACAAATGTGGCAGCTGCAAGAAGACTTGCGAGAAAGCTTGGCAAGGGTAAAACAGTTGTAACTGTTCTTCCTGACACAGGTGAGAGATATTTCTCAACACCGCTTTTTGAATAAAAAAAGTAAGCACTTTCGGACCAAGTCTGAAAGTGCTTTATTCATCTTTTATATAGATAAGAATATCCTCAACCCTGCACTCTAAAATGGAGCAAAGGTCGTTGAGCGTTACTGTGCTTATGGGCTTATTGTGTTTAAGTCGGTCAATCAGACTTCTGCTGATGCCGTAAGTATTGATAAGCTTATAAGTTGAAATATTTTTTTCTTTTATCGTTTTGTAAAAGGGTTCATACGAAATCATACCATCACCTGATACAATAATAATTTATACTCTTATTATTGACAATGCTCTATAAAACGAGTATCATAAATTCTGCAGGATGTGCCTCAGCTCCTTGCACCTTTATTACAGTTGTGATAGAATTAAAAAAAGGAGTGATGTTTTTATGAAAACCTTAATTTTTGCAATTGTTGCAGTAATTACTGCAATTTCAACCTTCAACTCAAGCCCCGAGCTTAAGGCTGAGTTTGAAAGAAAGGGCGACATTTCAGGTTATGCGGCAACCGTTACTGCCAACAAGGAATTACCTGATTTTTATGCCGATGAAAACGGTGATTTTACCGTGCTTCAGTTTACAGACACTCACTTTACAACAATGCTTTCTCTTGGTGACAGACA
>JAFOXT010000021.1 GCA_017425745.1 Clostridia bacterium
CTCTCGACTATTTTCAGTATGACGCAAACACTCTTCTCGGTGACTTTATGATAAGCGGCAAGGGTACTTATCAGGATTACGGACGAATGATTCTTATGTGTCATGAGGATATCCTGAATCCGATCCTTTCACTTCTTGCCCTCGGTGTTCAGCAGAAGTCAGGTGAAAACTGGATTGACAGACTCGCAAATGTTGACCCCACAGCTTACGGTTCATCGCAGGATGCAAAATACCGTGAGCGTGCAACAAAGCTCAGACCTGTTCTTCAGCAATTCAATGACATATACTGTTATGTTATGGGTTATTATGACACAACCTATACTTATGAAGACCTTACAGATGAAAATGATAAAGAGCTTTTCACACAGATGGCAGAAAATAAGGATATGTTTACTGTTTTGCAGACAATACTCCGCAGCTATACTGTCGGCATCCGGAATACCGATGAATACGGTGCATGGACTGCAGAGGATATGTTTACAATCGGTCTTAACAATACAATGAATCTCTATGAAAGCTATGCCCTTATTGAGTGCCTTACTCCCGGCCAGGAAATTATGCTTCGTCTTACAGGCCCTTATAATTTCATTATCGGTTCACAGAACACCGACGAAGTGCTTGAAGAAGCAAGAAAAGCAATAGTAGAAAATCTTAATACCGAGGAAAAAATTCCCATTTGGGACGGTGTTAACCTTGATATATTTGAGCAGGAGGTAGGTCTTACAAACGCTGCTCAGCGCAGTATTGCAGCAGGTAAACAGTACGATATTTTTGCAAAGGACGTTGATACTCTTGCTCAGAAATACAGGGATATTGCAAGCGTTGTTTCAAGCAGCTTTACAATTGCATCAAGTGCAATTCTTGTGACAAAATGTGCTATGGTTATAGCACCGAAATTCTTCAGCTTTATATCCTGCTCTTCAATAGCAAGTGCAATTTCATCCTTTGCTTCAGCTGCAATTGTATCTACAATTATGACTGTTACCGGCGCAATTTTTACTGTTGCCAGTATTGTTTGTTCAATTATTATCACATTCTTCCTTGAAGATATTATTGCATGGATGCTGACTGAGGATTATGACCGCACAACTATACCAAAGTATATGGTTGACGAGGTTGTAAATAAGGAAGGCATATCAACCTATGCATATTATCAGCGAGTTGATAATGTCAGATCAGACCAGGAGTTAGGTCTTGATACTGAAGAAAACGAAAGCGGTTCAGATATCAACGTAAATGAGGGCTACAGATGGATGGCTCTTTATACCTCAAATAAGCCAAGCCTCGGTAATCCCATCAAGGCAGATTTTCTGCTTGAAACCGAAACGGGTACTGACAAGGAGGGTTATGCACCTCTTGCAATGTTCGGCAAAACTGTTGCTGAAAATCTCAACGGTTATGCTGACAAGGTGTCTTCAAAATATCCTGCAATCTACCTTCATTATTCTCAGGATAAGATTACTCCCGTTGTCAGTGAAAAATACTATATCAGCCATATCCGGGTTGAAAGTGCCAAGCATGAGGATGAGGCTAAAAAGAAGCTTACAGACAGCGGCTTCCTTGTGTTTAACCATAATTTCGGTTGCAAAAATAGCGAATCAACATTTATCGGTTATAAGCTTACTGCAAATGCAAATGACGCTGTAAGAGATATCCGTCTTCTTTACAACTGCAACAGCTCGAGTGTAACTTTTGGTGATCTCAACTACGGAGCAATGGGCACCGTCGGTA
>JAFOXT010000182.1 GCA_017425745.1 Clostridia bacterium
AAAAGAGCAAAGGAATATGCTGAGCTGAAAGACGGTGATATTCTTCTTGATATGTACTGCGGTGCAGGCACAATCGGCCTTTCAATGGCAGACAAGGCAAAGGAAATTATCGGCGTGGAAATTATTCCCGAGGCTATTGAAAACGCAAAAGAAAACGCTTCACTCAACGGTATAGAGAACACAAGATTTATTTGTGACGATGCTTCGGGTACAGCAAAGGAGCTGCTTTCTGAGGGCATAAAGCCCGATGTGGTTGTTCTTGACCCTCCGAGAAAGGGCTGCTCAAAAGACGTAATAGATGCAGTTGCAGGAATGAACCCACAGAGAATTGTTTACGTTTCCTGCGATGCTGCTTCACTTGCAAGAGACTGTGCGCTTTTCCGCGAGGTGGGCTATGAGGTTACAAAAGTGACAGCCGTTGATATGTTCCCGAGAACGGTGCATGTGGAGACGGTTGCACAGCTTAGCAGAGTTTAAACGTCAGACAAAAGGAGAAAAATATGGAACTTATTTCAAAAGTAAAAAGCGCTTTTGCCACCAAAGAAGGCTGGTCAACAGAGCCTGGTGAAAGATTCAGCTACTATTCATATTTTGCAGGTCAGAATATGATTTACACACTTTTTAATGTGTGCCTTACAACCTATCTTCTGTTTTTAGGTATCGATCCCATAAAATCAGGTGCAGTTATGCTTGTTGTAAAAGTATGGGATGCCGTAAACGATACAATGTTCGGTATGATATTCGATACCATCAAATTTAAAAGCGGAAAGAAATATCTGCCCTGGATAAGAGTTTCAACAATACTTATTCCGATTGCAACTATTCTGACTTTTGTAATTCCGTCTTCTTCAACACAGACGGTTAAGCTCTGGTGGTTTGCGATTGCATACATACTCTGGGATACAGCCTACACTCTTTGCGATGTGCCCATTTTCGGTATTCTTACCTCAATGAGCCAGAGTATTGACGAGAGAAACTCCATTCAGTCTTATAAAAGTATTGCTACTTATGCCGGTGTTGGTGTTACTTCAACACTTACAACTGTGCTTATCAGTGAAAAGGTGGGCCTTAACTACGGCTCGATTACTGTTATAATCTGCCTTATGGCTTTTGCACTTATGATGCCTGCATCATTTAAGCTTAAGGAGCGTTTCCACGCAGAGGCTGAGGAAACCTTCACCATCAGACTGATGTTCTCTTATCTTTTCAAGAACAAGTATCTGCTCATATATTACGTGGGAATTTTCTTCTATTCAGCGCTTAATATCGGTAACGCGTTTACCCTTTATGTTTCATATTACCTCTTTAACAGTGCACTTTTCTCAATTCTTGTGGGTGCAATCGGTACAGTACCTCAGCTTGTTATTGCTCTGTGGCTTCCGAAGCTTATCCGTAAATATGATAAAATGAAGGTTAACAGAGTATGTCTGCTTGCTTATGTTGTGCTTAGTATTATTACGTGGGCTGTGGGCTACGGTAATGTTGTGGTTTATATAATTCTCTTTACAATCCGCTCTGTACCTCTCGCTGTTGTTGCACTGGAAATGTTTATGTTCACACCTGACTGCGCTGAATACGGCCGTTTTAAAAGCGGAACAGAAGCAAAGGGTATTACCTTTGCAGTGCAGACCTTTATGGCAAAGCTTACAGGTTCAATTTCAGGTGCACTCGGTCTCTTTGTGCTCGGTCTTAAATCAGTAGGCTGGAAGGTTGTTGAGGTTGGCTCATTCCAGGAGCTTCAGGAAAGCGGAGTAACACAGACACCTCATGCACTTAATATGCTCTGGCTTATCTTTATGCTTATTCCTGCAATAGGCGGTCTTCTGGCATATATAACATGGTTGTTCTATGACCTTAAGGATAAGGATGTTCAGGTTATGATTGACTGTAACACAGGTAAAATTACCCGTGATGAAGCTATGAGTATGCTTTCAAAAAAGTATGACATCAAAGAATGATGGCCTGAAAGTTTTTTAAAAAGTAAAATAAACGCATATCTGTTGATTCTTCAACGGGTATGCGTTTTATAATTTGAACTAATTTATTAAAACATATTGATTTCGCGGTAAAAAAGTTTTAAAATGATATGCTATAATCGGTTAAGTTGGCGGATGTAATCCGTGTCAGGAGGGTGAAATATATGGTGCATTTAAAAAAGGCAGTTTCTGTGATTCTTGTATTTGTTATGCTGTTTTCCTTTAATACCTTTGCTGCCAAGGAAGAAAAAGCAGTTGAAAATCCGGCAGAATATATGCAGCTTTTATGGGATGAAGGACATAACGCAATATCTTCAGATGTTGTTGTCAGAATTCTGAACCGTGTGCAGAAAATCCTTTCACGCTTTTCCGGAAAGGAGGAATACATACGAAGCTTCAATATTTCTCTTGATAGCTTTTCGGAGGGAGTTTTCGGATATATTGCCGAAAACAGTGGATTTGACATTGGCGAAATTCTTGTAAACCTTCCCGATATAAATATTCCTGCAAACAGGATAGTCGATGCTTTCAGTATTGACACAACAGCCTTCAGGGAAGAAATGTACATAAAGAAAGCTGAAAGCGAAGCAAAGGGTGACGGCACAACAGCAATGATATGCCATTTTCTCGGGGTGTATTTCAGCATAATTGAAGAGTGCTATGTTTACGGTCAGCTTGCAGATGAAGCAGATGTCTATGAGGTTTTTATTGAATTCAGATATAAAGACGGAAGCACTGAAACAATCAGCCCGGGAATTTTTGTGAACACTGTAACGGGGGAATGTACCAGCAGAGATAACAGCGGAATTATCGGCAGCGGCTTTAATTTTTCTCTCAGCAATATGGTGCTTTATGCAACCGTTGACTGTTGGATGCGCAACTTCGGCTTTTGTGTGCTTTACGATGTTCTCGCTAACGCAATACCTTTTGTTTATAACTACGATACAAAAAGATTCCATTTTGAATATGACGGTCTTAGCTGGATGATTCAGATATGGAAGGGTAACTATTTTGTTGCAAACGGCGGAGAAGTAGGTATCTACTGCAGAACACCTGACAAAAAGGGCACCTTCTATGGATGTGTTGATGACAGCAGAATGCTTCCTATGACAATGGAAATCAGCCACGGAGATAAGGTTCTTGTTAAAAAGGACAGAGAGCTTCACTGGTGGATAAACGGCTTTAATATGAGCGGAAAGCTTTATGAGCCCGAAAGTCTTACAATGAAATTTTCGATAGAAATGCCTGACAGTGAAATGCTGAAGGCTTTTACTGAGTCAATGGATAAGTATGACGATGTATCATACACTGTAGAGAAACTTACAGTTAATGTAATATGGTAAAAAAGACTGTCGATAAACGCACAAGAACAACAATGTTAAGTTGCAACTGAGTAAGGCAAAGTAAAAAAATGATATTGAGTATAAGAAAATCGTACAAGGCGTCGAGCCTCGTACGATTTTTGAACTTTTAGTACCTCTGGGCCAAGAAAAGGTCATCTTGTATATTTATCGAAAGTGTCATAGTGGGTTATATGCTTTGAAGGTAATTACGCCAAAGTGAAAATATTTTATTCGGTAAGTATTAAGTGATATTGCAAATTTAAATTTGCAGTTGTATTTTTGATAAATCAAAAGTGATATTGAAGCCTTACGGCTTCAGTGTTATTTTATTCGCCGAAAACTGCCGAAGGCAATATCACTTGTCGCAAGACAAATATCACTGCGAAGCAATAAAACTCGCCGAAGGGCGAATAAAACTGCGGAGTGTCCTTACGAACACTCCGCTAAAACCGACAGTCTTTTTTGTTTTCTGTTAAAATACGGGCTTTGAACATCTGAATTCAACGGGCTTTACATAGGTGAGTCTGGGTGAATCGTCAAATTCCTTTGTTGTGTTTGCGTGATAAACCATATAGATTTCGCCGTTATCTCTGTAAAGAAAGCTACAGTGCCCGGGAGAGTAAATTTCTCTGAGAGGCTCTTGCTTCATAACGCTTGTAAGACTCTTTGACCAGCTGTCCTTGTTCATTACATCTTCACCTTTAAGAGTGAGCATTCCGAGACAGTAATTGTCTGAGCTGAAGCCGCTTGCGGAATAGAGAAGGAAAATGTCATTTCCGTTATAGAGTACAGCAGGTGCTTCATTTACTGACCAGCCCTTCTTTTCCCAGGGGAGAGTGGGCTTTGAAAGTACAGTGCAGTTGTGATTGCCGTTTCCGTCTGTTTTAAGTGTGTAGGGGTTTTCCATTTCACAAATCTGAAGATTCTGATAGCCTGTGTACATATATGCTGGATAAACAAAGAAGAGTCTGCCGTCTTTTTTC
>JAFOXT010000183.1 GCA_017425745.1 Clostridia bacterium
ATGATTACCCGTGAAAGTGTACCCTACGACGCAAGACTTAAAAAAATTGTGCTTACAGAAAAAGCTATGAATATAGAGGAAGAAGTAATGCAATTTTTTGATAAGCTTGAACAAGAGTTTGAAAAAAACATAACTAAGGAAGAGCTTGAAATCTTCTACAGTGTTCTTGATAAAATAAACGATAATATAGAAAGGATTGATGCAAAATGATTAAACGTCTTTCTTTATGCATAAGAGAATATAAGCTCCCCTCCTTGCTTTCTCCTGTTTTTGTATCTCTCGAGGTACTTATGGAGGTGCTTATACCATTTCTGATGGGCAAGCTTATTGATAACGGTATCGACAAATCAGACACAAGCTATGTAATAAAAGTAGGTGCTGTGCTTATTGTGCTTTGTATGCTCAGTCTGTGGTTTGGCGTGCTTGCAGGAAACTACGCCTCAAAGGCATCTGCAGGCTTTGCAAAAAATATGCGCCACGATATGTACCACAATGTGCAGAGCTTTTCATTCTCCAACATTGATAAATTCTCTTCATCAAGCCTTGTAACACGACTTACAACAGACGTAACAAATCTGCAGAACTCATATCAGATGCTTATAAGAATTGCGGTGCGTTCACCGATTATGACCATTATGTCTCTTGTAATGGCTTTCAGAATCAACGCAAAACTTGCCTCTGTGTTTATCTGCGTAATACCTTTTCTCGGCACAGGACTTTTCCTTATAACTAAAAAGGCTCACCCCGTATTCAAGAGAATGTTTAAAAAATACGACCGTCTTAACACAGTTGTAAGTGAAAACCTCCGCGGAATAAGAGTTGTAAAAAGCTTTGTGCGTGAAGACACAGAGGAAAACAAATTCAAGGATGTTTCAGGCAAAATCTACGAAGATTCAAAAAAAGCCGAGGGTTACCTTGCTTTCAACGCTCCCATTATGCAGTTTTCATCATATACATGTATGATTGCTATTGCGTGGCTGGGTGCAAGAATGATTGTTTCTACGGGTGCTACTGCACTTTCAACCGGCGACCTTTATTCGGTTATCACCTACACAATGCAGATTCTTATGAATCTTATGACCTTCTCTATGCTTTATGTTATGCTCACAATGTCTAAGGCAAGTGCTGAACGTATAACAGAAGTGCTTAATGAAGAAAGCGACCTGAAAAGCCCTGAAAACGCAATCAAAACCGTAAAAGACGGCTCGGTAGAATTCTCAGGTGTCGGCTTCAGTTACTCAGGAGACAGCGAACACCTTTGTCTGAAAAATGTGAACATCAGAATAAACTCAGGTGAAACCGTGGGCATTATCGGTGCAACGGGCTCATCAAAAACCTCATTTGTTCAGCTCATCCCACGACTTTACGATGTAACCGAGGGTCAGCTTAAGGTTGGCGGAATTGACGTCAGAGAATACGACCTTGATACACTCAGAAACGAGGTTGCAATGGTGCTTCAGAAAAATGTTCTTTTCTCGGGCACAATCAAGGATAATCTTCGTTGGGGCAATGAAAACGCAACCGACGAGGAGATGATTGAAGCGTGCAGACTTTCCTGCGCTGACGATTTCATAAAGGAAATGCCCGAGGGCTACGACACCTTTATTGAACAGGGCGGTACAAATGTTTCAGGCGGTCAGAAGCAGAGAATCTGTATTGCACGTTCACTTCTCAAAAGACCTAAAATTCTTATTATGGACGACTCAACCTCTGCTGTTGACACAAAAACAGACGCTATGATAAGAAAAGCTATGAAGGAATA
>JAFOXT010000184.1 GCA_017425745.1 Clostridia bacterium
CCATCATATGGAAAAGATAGAAGTCTATGTAGTCTGTGCGAAGACGCTTAAGCTGTTCATTAAAAAGCTTATCGAGAACATCAATGCTTCTCATAAGTGCAGGAGGAAGCTTTGTTGCAATATACACCTTGTCACGGATGCCGTTTTTCTCAAAAATTTCACCGATTGCAGCTTCACTGCCGGGATAAATAAAGGCAGTATCGAAATAATTGACACCGTTGTTGTAGGCGGTCATAATTTCACGTTCAGCTTCAGCCATATCGATTTTACCGAGCTTTTTCTGAAAACGCATACAACCGAAGCCAAGCACTGATAAATCGTTACCGTTTTTATCCTTGCGATATCTCATACATATTCTCCTTTACTGATTTCTGTATTTTTCGGCCTGAAGATTAAACATATAGGCATAAGTGCCGTCAAGCTTCATAAGCTCCTCGTGGCTGCCGCTTTCAATAATTCTTCCGTTTTTCATTACGTAAATTCTGTCTGCATTTATTGTTGTGGAAAGTCGGTGAGAAATGAAAATTACGGTTTTGTTTGTGGCAGCTTCTGTCATAGCCTTGTTAAGATTATACTCGGCTATGGGGTCAAGGTTTGCCGAAGGCTCATCGAGAATTACATAAGGGCAGTTTTTATAGAAGGCTCTTGCAATTGCAACCTTCTGACTTTCACCGCCGGAAAGCATTACGCCCTCATCGTCGAATTCTCTTAAAAGCTCACTGTCTGTGCCGTTTTTAAGCGGCTTTGAAAAACCGCTGTGCTTCAGCGCTTCTTTGACTCTTTCACTGTCTGCGTTATCACCGAGAGCAACATTTTCGCCAACAGAGCAGGAGAAAAGCTGAAAGTCCTGGAAAACCGCAGAGAATCTGTCACGGTGAGATTCAAGTGTGTTTTCTCTTATATCCTCGCCGTCAATTTTTATACTGCCCTCTGTGGGATCGTAAAGACGGAGAAGAAGGTTTGTCAGTGTTGTTTTGCCTGCACCGTTGTAGCCTACAAGAGCGATTTTTTCATAAGGCTTTATAGTGAGATTGATATCACTTAAGGTGGGCTCACTGTTACCGGGATAAGTAAAGGAAAGATTTTCAATTTTAATCTCCTTGGGCTCGCTGCATTCAGCAACCTTTTTGCCGTCGTGGATTTTAAAATCTGCCTTAAGGAATTCACGGTATTTTTCAATCATTTTCCCTCTTTCAGAGAAAACCGCAACAGCCCATACAGTAAGGAAATTGATTGACATTGCAATTGAATGTGCACCGTTGAATGCGGCAACAAAGTCACCTGCAGAAAGGCTTTCCTTTACAAGCACACAGTAGCCGAGATAAAGGGGCAGTGCAAACATAAAGCCTGCAATCTGTATACCTGTTTCCTGAACAAAATAAAGTGAACTGATTTTTTTCCAATACTTTTTCTGATTTTTGATTACATCGTCGGCAGCATCATTGTATCGGTCAATAAGCAGGTCCTCAATATCATTCATTCTTACTTCCTTGCAGTAATCCTGGAGATAGAAAATTCGTTGGAAGTAGTCACTACGACGGTGGAATTTTGTGTTGTCAATTCGTCTGCCCATCTGAAGATTGCCTATTTTTCTGCTAAGTGGTGTGAATACGCCGATAAAAACAAGAATAATAAGAAGGCACCAAGGGTCAATTGTAAGAAGAATTGAAGAAATTGTAATAAGTGAAATAGTGTTACCCACATATTCACGTACAAGACCTAAAAGATTCTGAATGTTATCTGATGAGGATTCAATTGTAAGAATAAAGCTGTTGTAAAATTCGGGATTATCGTAGCTTTCAAGATCAAGCTGCTTTGCTTTTTCATAAAGGCGCTTGTTGAGTCCGTAGTAAACCCTTTCTCTTTCCATATTCCAGAAAAATTCTCTGAAAAGCCACGCAAAAAGCTTACTGATAATAAGCACCGCCGCAATTGCCGCAACTGCATAGAAAACTCTGTGAAGATCCTTGCCCTCAGAAACCACGTCAATAAAATACTTTACACCGATTACGCTTACAAGCCTTGTGGGAAGAATAAGCAGAATACCCCAGATAAATTCACCGATTACAAGCAAAGGTGAAACCTTAAAGAGCATACCTACAAAAAAGATTACATTGGAAAGCATTGAGTAGTGATTTGTTTTTTTATCTTTCATCGTCCTCAACCTCGCTTTCCTTGTTGTAGCTTGAAGCCTGAAGAGTGAACATACGGCTGTATTCTCCGCCCATAGAAAGAAGCTCCTTGTGGCTGCCGGTTTCAATTACCTTGCCGCCTGAGATTACAATAATCTTGTCAGAAAGCACCGCACTTGAAAGACGGTGTGAGATGTACATAACGGTTTTGTCCTTGGTTACCTCAATAAGATTTTCGTACATTCTGTATTCGGCTATGGGGTCAAGGGCCGATGAGGGCTCGTCAAGCACAGCAAACTGAAAGTCCTTTGCAAAAAGTCGTGCAACGGAAACCTTTTGATTTTCACCGCCTGAAAGACCTATACCGTCTTTTTCAAACTCTTTTGTAATTACGGTGTCACCGCCCTTGGGCAGGGCTGAAATTTTATCCCATATACCGCTTTGCATAAGGGCCTTTTCGGCAATTTTCTTTTCTTCGTCACTGCACTCGTGACACATAATATTTTCAAAAACAGATACTGCAAAGTTTCTGTAATCCTGAAAAACTGCACCGTAGCTTCGTCTGAGCGACGCAAGGTCGTATTCCTTTATGTTCTTTCCGTTAAGAAGAATTTCGCCGTCAGTAACATCGTAAAAGCGAAGAAGAAGCTTTACAATAGTTGACTTGCCCGCACCGTTTACACCTACAATTGCAACTGTTTCACCCTTATTTATCTTAAAGGAAACATTGTGAAGGGTGTCCTTTTCTGCTGAAGGATAACGGAAGCAAACGTTTTTGAATTCAAGGCTTCGGAATTCATCGCACTGCTCCGAGCCGTTTATAACCTTGGGCTCGTAATCAAAGAAATCGCGGAGATTCTGAAAATAAAACGCCATCTGTGTTATCATATCAAAATTGTTTGCAACAGACATAATGGACTCTCTGACAGAGTTGATTGATGAAAGCACAACGGAAAAGCCCGAAATTGTAAGTGCATTTGTGTATACGAACTGATAACCTGCAAAGGCATAAGTACCGATAATCGGAATAAACTCGCTGAAAAGCGTGCTCACCATACTGAAAAGGAAAAGCTTTACTCCGTACTTTTTAAGAATCATAATGTTTGAGTCAATTGCCGCCTTGAATCGGGTCATAAGCACAGAGAAAATATTTGAAGTGCGAAGGTCCTTTGAATAATCCTTAAGGAAAACTGTTCTTTGTATGTAAGCCTTGATTCTGTTGTTGGTTGTCATTTCAAGGTCGCGCTTATAAACAAGACGGCTCTTTATAATTTCAATTACAAAAACAAGGGATACGGGAAGAAGAAAAACAAGATATGTGGGGTCAATTGCAGTTACGGTGCCGATTACAAACAAAAGGGCAATGGAGTTACCGATAATAACCGAAATGCTTGAACAGATTGCATCGAAATAGCTCCACGCAAGAACATTAGTGGCACGCTGATACTTGTCATAAAAGGCAGGGTCTTCATAACAGGACACGTCAAGAGAAATTGCCTTTCTGAAAACCAGATTGTTAAGGCCCTTCAATACGTTTTTGGTAGCGGCCTGCCTCATATAGTTAGACGACCAGTTAACCGCTTTAAGAAAAACAGAAACACCTAAAAACAAAAGCAGATTCTGTAAGTATTCCTCAAAGCTACCCTTTCTGTCAATAATTCCGAGAAGCATTTTAAGAAACAGAATATTCTGCACAAACATTTTGAAAATTCCGTCAACAGTCATATTTATAAGGTAGCCTAAAAAAAGCCTTTTGTCTGTCTTCCAGACGAGGCTGAGAGCAAATTTTATGTTTTTTATTACAGGAACTTTAACTCTCTCGTGTAAAGGGAACCGTCTCATTTTCTCACCTTCCGATAGTATGATCAAGAAATTATATCACATAATTTTATCCTTTACAATAATTAAAAATAATTCTTAATTTTGGTTAAGACCTTGACTTTGTATCGGTTTTATTAGATAATTAGTTGTATTTTATCAGCTTCGGAGGTGAACATATGAAAAACTCTGCTGTCAGAAATATGGTTCTGTCTGCTATGTTTCTTGCTCTTTCCTTTGTGCTTCCCTTTTTCACCGGACAGATTCAGCAGATAGGAAGTATGCTTCTGCCTATGCACATTCCTATAATTCTCTGCTCACTTTTCTGTTCAAAGCAATACGGCTTTCTTGTGGGACTCATAGCTCCTGTTATGCGCTCAGCAATTTTTCATATGCCGCCCATGTATCCGACGGCAATTGCAATGTCTGTAAAGCTTGCAGTTATGGGCTTTCTCGTTGGCTTCATTTATGAAAGAATGAAAAAGCAGAATATTACTTCTCTTTATATTTCACTTATCTCTTCAATTCTTATCAGCAGAATTTTCTGGGCTATTGCAATGTGTATTCTTCTCGGCACGGGAGAAGACGGCTTTACTCTTTCAATGTTTTTTACAATGGCCTTTGTAAAAGCCTTTCCGGGAATTATTCTTCAGCTTGTGCTTGTACCTGCAATTATTTATCTGAGAGATTCAAGAATAAAATTAAATATGCGGTGAGCCGGCAAGCTACGGGCGCCGATAACCCTCTGCTTTTAGCCGAGTGTTCGTAAGGACACTCGGCAGTTTTATTCGCCTTACGGCGAGTGATATTACTTCGCAGTTATATTGTGCTTTGCACAGTGTTATTGTCCTTCGGACAGTTTTATGCGAATAAAATAACACTGAAGCCGCAAGGCTTCAATATCACTTTTGATTTATCAAAAATATCACTGCAAATTTTAATTTGCAATATCACTTATACACACTGAAAAAATTGTTTTCAGATTGGCATAATTGCTTTCAAAGTATATAACCCACTATGACACTTTCAAGCCGAAAGTGTCACTTTTTTATAAAAAGAAAATTGGGAGCACTTCTTTACAAGGTGTCTCCCAATAGTTTTTCTGTTATAAACAGAAATGCCGTGTTTTTCATAGAAAAACACGGCAATCGGCGCCCGTAGCCAGCCGGCTGCTAAGCGTTTTATTTGAATTTCATACTCTTCAGCCTCAGCGCATTACTTACAACGCAGAAGCTTGAAAGGCTCATAGCTGCAGCCCCAAGCATAGGATTAAGCTCCCAACCGAAAATCGGAGTGAAAATACCCGTTGCAAGAGGAATACACAGCACATTGTAGAAAAATGCCCAGAAGAGATTCTGATGAATGTTTCTGAGAGTGTGTCGGCTTAAATTTATAAGGTCAGGTATGTGATCAGGATTGCTTTTCATAAGAACCACGTTTGCCGCATCAATTGCAATATCCGTACCTGCACCAACAGCAATACCCGTATCAGCGGCGGTGAGAGCAGGAGCGTCGTTGATACCGTCGCCCACCATAGCAACTCTGCCTTTTTTGCGAAGCTCAAGAATAACCTTCTGTTTTTCATCGGGCAGCACACCGGCAATCACTTCATCTGCGCCTGCCTGATTACCAATTGCTCTTGCAGTTTCTTCGTTGTCACCTGTAAGCATAACCACATTTATGCCCATTTTTTTAAGTCTTGCAATAGCCTTAGGACTTTCTTCTCTTATTACGTCAGCTACAGCAATAATACCCAGAAGCTTTTTGTCTTCTGCAAAGAAAAGCGGTGTTTTGCCTTCCTTGGAAAGGCTTGTCGCAATATTTCTGACTTCATCAGGAATCTCAGCAAAACCGCTTATAAAGCTGAGGCTTCCGCCAAGGCATGCCTTTCCGTCTTTCTGAGCCTTTATACCCTTACCCGAAACAGCCTCAAACTCAACTGTATCATTAACTGTAAGCCTTTCGCTTTCTGCTTTTTTCACCACGGCTTTTGCAAGGGGATGCTCACTCTTATTTTCAAGAGAATATGCAAAGGAAAGCAAATCACTTTCGTTTACATCA
>JAFOXT010000185.1 GCA_017425745.1 Clostridia bacterium
AGCGCCGCTTTTGTTGATAATTTCAAACTTTACACCAAGATCAACTACTTCGCCAACCTTGGAAATACCTGTGCCGTACATAATATCGAATTCGGCATCCTTGAACGGAGGAGAAACCTTATTCTTAACAATTTTTGCTCTGGTTCTGGCGCCGATAAATTCATTACCGGGAGCCTTAAGCTGTTCAGTTTTTCTTACATCAATACGCATTGATGAATAGAATTTGAGGGCACGTCCACCGGTTGTAACTTCAGGATTGCCGTAAATTACACCAACCTTTTCACGAAGCTGGTTAATAAATATTACGAGTGTATTGCTCTTTGCAATTACACCGGTAAGCTTTCTCAGTGCCTGTGACATAAGTCGAGCATGAAGACCTACGTGGCTGTCACCCATTTCACCTTCAATTTCAGCTCTGGGAACAAGAGCCGCAACTGAGTCGACAACAATTATATCAAGCGCTCCTGAACGGGCAAGAGCTTCAGTAATTGAAAGCGCATCTTCACCGTTATCAGGCTGTGACACAAGAAGCGCATCAACATCAACACCAATTCCTCTCGCATAAGCGGGATCAAGGGCATGCTCTGCGTCAATAAACGCTGCCTCTCCGCCTGCTTTCTGAGCTTCAGCAACGCAGTGAAGTGCAAGAGTTGTTTTACCTGAAGATTCAGGTCCGTAAATTTCAACAATTCTGCCCTTAGGAAGACCACCGATACCAGTTGCAAGGTCAAGACCTAAAGAGCCTGTGGAAATAGCTTCCACGTTCATATCTGCATTCTGACCAAGGCGCATAATAGCACCTTTACCGTATTGCTTTTCAATCTGTGCAAGTGCTGCATTAAGAGCACGAATTTTATCAGACATTTTATGTACCTCCAAGCCGTACAAATGTTCGTTTGAGTGTATTATATACCATATTTCAATAAAAAGCAAGTGATTTTTTCAAAAATATCTTATAATTTTATATACTGTCAGAAAGATTATATCACACACTTAGTGAACATTCTTTTTCTAATGAAATAAAGCAAAAATAATCACAACTAACACAGCATATTATAGATAACTGTTTACCAGGTTCTGTATTTTTTCAGGTGTGCTGAACATCGACTTGTCTACTCTTGTAGGATGTATTTCAACCCCCTCTTCATCAAGAAGATTTAAAAGTTCAATAAAAGCCAAGGAATCAAGAGTCTCATTTTCAAAAAGATTGAAATCAGGCTCAAACACTCTTTTATCGCCACATACTTCATAAAGAAGTTTATAAGTATCAATCATACTCCTGCAACCTCACTCTGTCAATTTTTTTATTTTCATTTACCGGTAGCTGCTGTAACTCAGAAAAAACCTTAGGTATCATATAATAAGGCAGTTTTTCAATAAGTTGCTCTCTGACATTTTCAATTGTGAAATTATTTTTGAGAACAACATAAGCTTTAATAAATTTAACCTCACCGTCGTTGTTTTTCATCGGAATAACAGCACATTCAATTACTCCGTTACACGAAAGGATATTGCTTTCAATATCTGTAAGTTCAATTCTGTAACCCTTATATTTAACCTGACTGTCCATTCTTCCGAGACAGTATAATTTGTTTTCCTTTATAAATCCTATATCGCCTGTTTTGAAGCAATTGACTTCTTGGTCGTTATAATGACCACCCTTTAAGCCACCAAGATAACCGTCAAAAACACTTTTTCCTCTTAAAACAATTTCACCGTTATCAATAAAAATTTCTGTTGCAAAGTTGTCGCAACTACCAACAGGAAGAATTTCTTCTTCAAGCATACCCTGATTTATAGTTATACCAGAAACAGCTGATGTTGCCTCAGTTGGTCCGTATGCATTTATAATATGCAAATCAGGAAAACGTTTAAAAAGCTTTTTAACTAAAGTTTTTTCAAGCCTCTCTCCGCAAAAATAAATGCATTTTAAATCCGGCAGTGTCTCACAGTTAAAATCAGAGAAAAGCAGACAGAATCTCATAAAAGTTGGCGTTACAACACAAATTTCAACCCTATGATTCTTTATTTTATCCACAATGTTATTGTGGTCGTTAACCTCAGAATTCGCAATTGCCACAAGGGTATGACCGTTAAAAAGACTGTAAAATAAATCAGCTACACTTAAATCAAAGCTGAAGCTTGCCTGATTCAGCACAATCGAATTATCATACCCTCCAAGCATTTTCTCTGAGGAAATCCAGTCAATAAAATTCATAAGATTAGAGTAAGAAATCGGCACGCCTTTTGGATTTCCCGTACTTCCGGAAGTAAAAATTATATATGCTGTTTCGTTATCAGATTCTTTATTATTTTCATCAGCATATTTTGTAAGCTGGGAAAGCGTGATTGATTCCATTGACAAATCCTTAAAGTCCGAACATTGTATAATAATATCCGAATTTGTAAGTTCAATTATATATTTCAATCTGCTTTCAGGTATAAATAAATCCACAGGTATGTATGTTCTTTTTGCTTTTATGCAAGAAAGAATCGCAACAACAAAATCTGTTTCTTTGTGTCCCGAAATAATAACAGGTCCTGTTCCTTGTTTTTTCAGCAATTCGGAATAAAAGCGGACCTTATCTAATAATTCAGAATATGTAATTGCACCATCACTGCCTATGAAAGCAATCTTATTTGATACATCTCTGCACACTTTTTCGAACTTTTCAAACATAATTTTCGTCCTTTATCTGCTCGGTCGGAATCAGACTATGATCATACATAACCAAAGAATGATTATCCAGAATGAGTTCTTCAGAAATTTTTTCGCCTGTTTCTCTCGAAAAAGTATATCTGAAAACTTGAGAAATACGGTAATAATCATCACCTTCTTTTTTGAAATGATGATTTTCTTCCTTGAGCTTATATTTATATGGAAATTGCTTTTCGCTTCTTAATTCTCCGCATAACTCACCGTCTTTTATCCAAACAAGTATCTGTACTTTACTGTCAGTTGTGTTTTTGAAGCGATAATCAATATTATTATACATAACAGAGGTACCCGTTCCAAAAGGAACACGTCTTCTTTCATCGGGAAACAAAGCGTCTGAATGATGGTGAAGCTCAGTAACAGTCAACGGACTGTTAAGAATAAGCCAGTGTATCATATTTGCCATCTGGCAAAGCCCACCACCTACACCGGGAATAAAACCTTTTTTAGAAATTACAAGGCCGTCCTTGTAACCGTCTTTAGCACGAACCTTTCCTATTGTTCGCCAAAAAGAAAAGGTTTCTCCGGGTAAAACTGTCAGACCGTTAATTTTTTCGCAAGCTAAACCTATGTTAGTAAC
>JAFOXT010000186.1 GCA_017425745.1 Clostridia bacterium
AGAAATAAACGCAACAGAAGAACAGTATAGGATATTCCTGTTTTATTCACTTATGTATTGTGTTGACTTTATGGGTGAAAAAGGCGCAACTTTTAATGATAAGGTTGTTAAAGCAACTGAAGTTGAAATAAATAGACTTAACGATATATACGAACAATTATCAACTGATTTTTACCGTATTAAAACAAAAGCTGATTAAATTTTAATGTTTGTAAATTTCTTTTTTAGCATTGGTTTTAAATAGTTTTTCTTCATGTCACGCATTGAACCGAAAAAATTCTCTTCAGATTTTGATAAAATATGATGTTCAGATTTTAAATATATAAGTTCAAAAGTGCAAATTAAATCTGCAACCTGAAACAATCTATAATTGACAGGTGTTACTTTTCTTATTTCAGTTTGAGGAAGAAGAATCGAAAAGACTGTAGCTAAAAGCTTTCCTAGTTCGACCTGACCGTTATCATAATACAACACTATGTGATCAAACTCCGAGAAAAAGCCGTAATTCTCTCTTATAAAATTTGACAGTTTTTTACTTAATTGTACAGTTAAGTCGAGAGAGCTAGATAAATGCTTCTTTTCTATAGAGAAAACTGTATAAGAAATATCGATGTTTTTAGCGAAGGTCATTATTCGGTTTAAGCAACGACGGCGCTCTTTGATACTAAGAAATTGGTAGTCTTCTTCTCGTCTGATAATAGGACCTGCATGAAAACAATGTTCCTTACTCAATTTTAAATTATTAAGACCCTCTTCTAACAGTTTGATTTGTTGTTCTATTGTATGTGCTTGATCGTGAAAAACCAAACTAAAAATGTAAAACGGAGAATGTTTTTCATACGCACCAAAGTCACCTGACTCATCAACAAATATGCTTAATTCTTTCATTCTCAACTTCCTTTTACTAAAAAAATAGCGGGGAACATCCCCGCTGTAGGTGGACCCGGGTCTTATGACCAGCCCGTTCTTTTGTGCTTGTATTGTAACATAAAAATGTTATAAATACAAGACATAATGCAAAAAACTTTTAAAATTTTTCGCAATGTTATTATATGCAAATCATTTTTAAATATGAATATTATTTTTCATTTGTCAGAACCAAAAGTTGTCAGCAGCTGAAAGGCTGCTGATTTTTTTGTTTTCTAATTAACCCATCCGCGGAAAAATTTTTTTGTCACTTTATAAAAAGCATATTTTATAATAGTTTTTAATTTGATTATTTACTCTCCTGAAGCTATAATTAAGTTACCGACATAATTACTGTCTGTAATATCATCAAAAAGCAAAGGAGTTTTATTATGTTTGAAAAAATTATAGGAATCGTTCTGGCAATAGTAACTTTTTTCACTTCAACCTTTTTAGGTGTTGCACCGAAATATGAGGTGTTCTCCAACATTGCCTATTCAACTGCAAGTGAAAGAAACATTATGGACATCTATGTTCCTGCAGAAGCTTATGAAAGAGAAGAAAACGGCTGTATTCTTTTCATCCACGGCGGCTCCTGGTCATCGGGCAGCAAGGACGAAATGATGGGCGACTGTGTGGCTCTTGCAAGTGAAGGCTATATCACTGCAACAATGAGCTACACCTTAATAAACGACGCCAACAGAGACACCTACAGCGTTATGACCGTTCTCGATGAAATCACGCTTGCTATTGAAGCTATCAAAAAATTCTCCGAGGAAAAAGGGCTTAACATAACAAAGCTTGCTACCTCAGGTTACTCAGCAGGTGCTCACCTTTCAATGCTTTATTCATATTCACGTGCAGACGAAAGTGCTATTCCTCTTGCTTTTGCCGCAAACAAGGTTGGCCCCTCAGACTTCACCACTGAAGCATGGGGAGAAGCAGGTCCAAGAATTGCACAAATGCTTGCAGGCACCGCAATTACCGAAGAATATCTTAAGGAAGGCAAAGAGAAGGAATTAATTGAGCTTGTTTCACCCTCCTTCTATGTAAGTGAAAACTCAATTCCCTCATTATTAGCTTACGGCGGCAAGGATAAGACTGTTCCTGTAGGAAATGCCGAGTCTGTTAAAAAGGCGTTTGAAGAATCGGGTGCTGATTTTGATTTTATACTCTTCCCGCTTTCCGACCACATTCTGATTTTCACACCCATCAGCAGTGTGAGATATAATGTAAAACTTAAGGAATATTGCGATAATTACTTTCCTGGATAAAATCTGTAATTGTTTAAATAAACAAGGGGCTGTTGCACGAAAGTGTGACAGCCCCTTGCTATGTATCATTCACTTTGATTCACATAACCGCCAATTGAAAACATGTTTCCACCGTCAGTAATCTTGAACTCATCTGTGTGTTCTTTACTGAATCCGCTTTCTCCGTCTGTAGGCACAATTTCGCCGTTTTCCTCAGGCTTTTCCGGTCTTTCTGCATCTTCGTGAGGTTTTTGACCCATAGGAGGCATTTCTCCATCGGGTTTCTGCGGCCTGCTCTGAGACAGATCGTTTTCCGGGACTTCAAACCCTTCAGGCGGTTCAAATCCCTCAGGCATTTCAGGCGGTTCACCCTCGGGCTTAGTTCCTTCAGGCATCATATCAGGTCTGCCGTGACCACCGAACCCGCTACCGTACCTCAACAGTTGTTTATCTCCACTCCAGAGAGTATATGTGCCTGCAGTAAGGTCGGGACTGCTGTAAATTAGCGTTGAGTAAGCGTTTTCGGGCATAAATTCTCTGACTGTTTCGGCAGCTTCATTTTTAAGTATGATTGAGGTGTTTTCATTCTGCTTTTCTGCAAAACTGAACACTGCATAATTCTGTCCGTCTGCTTCAACACGGTCAAGCATACTGCCAGTTGCAATTACTGTTCCGCCGTTAATGTGAATACCCATATCTGAATCAATGCCTGCATCTGCACTTTGCGAACAGGCTTCAGCAACAACTGTTCCGCCGTTAATAACAAGCCAACCATTAGAATCAATACCGTCGCCTTCACCGGTTTCACCTGTAACTCTGATTCTTAGAGTGCCACCGTTGATTGTTGTAACAGAAACACCGTCTTCGTTTGTGTTTATGCCGTCATTGCCTGAACTTATGTTGATGCTACCTCCGTTAATCGCAAGATGCAATTCGCTGTCAAGACCCTCGTTTGAGGCATTTATATTAAGCACACCTGAGTTTTCCTTTTCACCGTCAATATTCATGGACATTTTTGAATAGAAAGCTCCGTCATATTTGTGGAGTTTTTTGGCATCTTCTACTTCTGTTTTATCCTCGTTGAATACAATTGTGTCCTGATCATAAATGCGTTCAACATAAGAGCCGTTTACTGTGTTAATACTGCCGTCAGCAATAATTACATTTGCACCCGCATTTGAGGTATCCGCATCCTTAGTTGCTTTTTCTGTGTCAGTATTTCCGCACTCATAAACATTATAGAAAATAACCCCGGGGGCAACATCACAGGTAATGTCAACACCACCCAGAATAAGGGTTACGACTGCTTCAGGATTTTCCTTTGCATCTTCGCCAAGGTCTACGGCAATCTGACCTTTAGAAAGCTTTCCTTCAAGAAGATATGTACCTGCCTTTGTTATATGAACAACTGTATGGGCTTCAGCCTCTGCTTTACTGTGAGCATCCTTTTCTGTGCCCTCTCCGTAGGTGAAATCCTTACCGTCCTCATAATATACTATGTCATTGGCTATATATACATCTTCTGAAGAATCCGTACTTGCCGTAAAACCGTTAACCTTTATACCTTCGTCACTGAGACTTACTTCTGTCGCATCATACTGTACAGGCAAATCGGAATTTTTTCCACAAGCAGTAAACACCAGCATTAAACCAAGCGTGATTACTAAGATTTTTAAAATTTTCATATTATCATCCTTTCAATTATTTTTTTATTGTATCATATTTTAGTGAGTAAAA
>JAFOXT010000022.1 GCA_017425745.1 Clostridia bacterium
AGTATACCCGAAAAGCTGATGCGTGAAATGCGCTCTTCAATTGTCTTTTTAGGCTCAATTCTGGGAAGAACAGGCAAGGCTGAAATGACCTCGCCCGGTGGCTGTGAAATCGGTCTCAGACCTATTGATCTTCATTTGAAAGCGCTCAGAGCCCTCGGTACGGAAATAGAAGAAAACGCAGGCTCAATTTCCTGCAAGAGAGTAAAAAACGAAGGTGCAGTAATCAGCCTTTCCTTTCCCAGTGTTGGAGCAACGGAAAATATAATTCTTGCTTCGGCACTTTCAAAGGGCAGAACAGTTATTCACAACGCTGCAAGAGAGCCTGAAATTCTTGACCTTGCAAGATTTCTCAATAAAGCCGGCTGCAGAATCAAGGTAAAAAAAGAGGGTACTGTTGTAATTGACGGCACAGAAAAGGCTTCTTCACCCGAGCATAGGGTAATGTCAGACAGAATTGTTGCTCTTACCTATATGTCTGCTGTAGGTGCAGCAGGTGGAGATGTGCTTTTAAAAGATACCGACACTTCAGCTTTCTTTACGGTTTTACCCGTTTTTGAAAGTGCAGGCTGTTTTCTTGAGTGCACCGACAACACAGTGAGAATCAAAATGAACCAACGGCCTCACAGTGTGCGTGATATAAGGACTCTGCCTTATCCGGGCTTCCCGACAGATGCACAAGCACCGGTTATGGCTATGCTTTCCTTTGCAAAGGGAACAAGTCTCATTGTGGAGAATATTTTTGAAAACCGCTTCAAGCACGTAACGGAGCTTTGCCGAATGGGTGCAGATATAAAAATTGAAGGCAGAGTTGCAATAATTGACGGCAGAGAAAAGCTTTGCGGTGCAAAAGTAAGATGCACCGATTTAAGAGGGGGAGGAGCCCTTGTTGTTGCAGGGCTCGGTGCAGAGGGCTCAACGGTTATAAGCTCCCTTTCTCATATTGACAGAGGATACGAAAAAATCGAGGAAAAATTAAGAATTTTAGGTGCAGACATTTTTCGTCTGTAATTCGTCAAAAATTTATCAAATTTTTATAGACTTTTTCTGTGGGCTTCTGTATAATACATAATGTATATGCATTTGCCCACTTTTCTTGAATGCAAAATGCAAAATGCAAAATGTCGGGTCACTTCGTTCCGGATTGTATCCGGTTTGGTGTATTACAAAACCTTTAAATTCATACCGCCGTGGCAAATTGATTTGGCGGGAACAACATTTATTATTAATACCATTAAGGCGGATATAATTAGCAAATTGCCTTTTATTGCTTAGCTGATTTCGCAGATTGTATCTGACAGATTGCAGAAGAATAAATCTGCGACCACAATTTTGCATTTTGCACTTTGCATTTTGCATTTCAAAAGCGTTTTTATAAAGATTGACATTTAATTCAAAGGAGGTGCCATGGTGGAAGATAAAAGACAGGATATTTTCGGTTATAACCCTTCGGGTAGGGTATCAGAGCTTCAGAATATAAATTCAGACGCATGGCCTCTCATAAGCGGGTCAAATCTGCATACGGAAAGACGACAGACTGCTTCAATCGATAAAAAGCAGACTTCACCTCAGAAAAAGGCTCCTCAGCCTTCGGGCAGAAGACCTGCCGAAGCTCAGAAAAAGCCTGATCAGAAAAAGAAAAGCTCTTATGTTTCTTCCTCAACAGGAAAAGCACAGAAGAAAAAAACTGAAAGCCGTGACGGCAGAATCAGCACACCGCCTGCGGGAAGAGCTTCGCAGAGACCTGAGAGGGAAAGAAAAGAAAATAAACCGAAGGAAACGGTCAATAATAAAAAAAGACAGCCGGAAAGAACTCCTAAAGGTAAGCGTGTGCAGGACGTTGCAAGACCTCAGCAACAGAAGCCTCAGCAGCAAAAACGGAGAAAGCCTGAACCTGAGCAGCTTACAAAAAAGCAGAAAAAGGAAATCAGAAGAGATAACGCACTTTACGAAATCGGTACGCGTCAGGAAAAATCAAAGGATGAGCTCAGACGCGAATATCAGTTAAGACAGATAAAGAGAAGAAAAAGAAAAACTGTTCTTGCAATTTTTTCTTTTGTAATTGTGGTTGCCTTTGCTTTTGCAGTATTTATTTACAACAACGTAGCAATAGTAAACAACATTAACATTGAGGGTAACAGCACATATTCAATGAATAAAATTGTGAAAAGCTGTGGTGTGTATCCAGGCGACAAGCTTTTTTCAGTCAGGGAAAAGAGAGTAAAGGAGCTTCTTACCAATGAGCTTCCTTATATTAAGGATGTTAAAGTCGACTATAAGCTTCCCGATACTCTTACAATTACGGTAACTCCCACTGAGGACAAGCTTATGATTTCTCAGAAGAATAAATACATTCGTATTGACAAGGACGGAAAGGTAGTTGCCGTTTCTAAAACCAAAATGAAGGACGGGCTTTACAGGATTGAAGGTCTTACTTACAAAAAGCATAGCTTAGGCGAAATTTATTCGCCCTCTGAAGGTGAAGAAAAACAATACGAAATGGCAAAATCAATTGCTCTTGAAGCTGAAAGAGTAGGTATGCTTTCAGGTGTTGTCAACGTTAAGGATATGGATAAAATCACCTTTACTTATGACGGACGAATAAGAATTTATCTCGGAAACGCAAGCGAGCTTCAGAGTAAAATGGATTTTGCAGTTAAAACAATTGCCAAGGCTGCACCGGAAAAGCAGACGGGATATATTGATATGCGCTTCAGCGAAAGAGGATATTTCAGCGAAGGAAGCATGGATAATACCTGAGCTTCTCGTTCTTAAATTTGAAAATACATAAAAAAATATCAAATCTATTGTGTTTTTATTATTGTATTTCTCAATCTTTTATGTTATAATAACTTGAATAATATGTCAGTTACTATGTAAATTGACGTTTAATTACATTTAATCATTAACGAAATCTTGAAAATATTTTTTACAGGAGGAAGTAAAATGGGCTTCATAATGGACAACGAAAACATCGCTTATAACCAGATTAAGGTTATCGGTGTAGGTGGCGGCGGCGGTAACGCTGTCAACGGAATGGTTGAGTCAGGTATTGTAGGTGTAGAATTCCTTTCAATCAACACTGACAGACAGATTCTTGAAAATTCAAAAGCTACACATAAAATTCAGATTGGTGAAAAGGTAACAGGCTGCATGGGTGCAGGCGGTGACCCTGCAATCGGTAAAAAGGCTGCTGAAGAAAGCAGAGATGTAATTGCTGATGCACTCCGTTCAACAGATATGGTATTTATCACAGCCGGTATGGGCGGCGGTACAGGTACAGGCGCAGCTCCCGTAATTGCTGAAGTTGCAAGAGAGCTCGGTGCACTTACAGTAGGTATTGTAACAAAGCCCTTCAAGTTTGAAGGTAAAAAGAGAATGCTTCAGGCAGAGCAGGGCATCAAGGAGCTTGAAAAGCACGTAGACAGCCTTATTGTTATTCCTAACGAAAGACTTAAGCTTCTCGGTGACAAGAGCCTCAGCATGAAGGACGCATTCGGCCAGGCTAACAATGTTCTCTGGCAGGGCGTTAAGAGTATTTCAGATACAATCAAGGTTCCCGGTTATATCAACCTTGACTTTGCTGATATCAAGAGCGTAATGAAGGACGCAGGTCTTGCTCATATGGGTATCGGTCGCGGCAGAGGTGCAGATTGTGCAGCTGAAGCTACAAAGCAGGCTATCACAAGTCCTCTTCTCGAAACAGCAATCGACGGAGCAAGCGGCGTAATCATCAACGTAACATGCTCATCAGATATGGCTCTTGATATGATTGAGCAGGCAGGTTCAATTATTTCAGATGCAACTCATCCCGATGCAAACATCATCTTCGGTTCAGTATTTGACGAAGATATGGGCGACGAAATGCTTATTACTGTTATTGCAACAGGCTTCGGTGCAAACAAGGTAGGCGGCAAGTCAGTAGCTCCCTCAAGCTTTGACAATGCTCCTTTCACAGCACAGCCTCAGGCAGTTCAGGAAAAGGCTCCCGAATTCATCAGCCAGTCAACAAGAACAGCAAGCGGCTCACTTTTCGGTGAAGTAAATCCCGAAGCAGTTGACTTCGCTTCAACAAAGTTCGGTCAGAGCTTTGCTTCAATCTTCAACAATGCAGCAGCTAACCCTGCAGGCACATTCGATTTTGAAGCAGCAAAGGCAAGTGCAGCAGCTCAGGCTCCCGTTGAAGCTCCTGCAGCACCTGTAGCTAATGTTGACGTAATTGAAACACCGGCTAAGAAGTCAGGCTCAATTTTCGACGATCCCGACGAAGACGAAAGTGATATCCTTCCCGTATTCAAGGGCAGAAACATTTTCGGCAATAACTAAAAAGCAAAAAGACGGCATTAAGCCGTCTTTTTTTAGTGTGGAGTGTGAAGAGTGGAGTGTGGAGTTAAGGGTCGCTTCGCTCCGATTTTATCCGTTTCAGATAACTGCTGAATCTTTATATTCGTGCCGCCAAAGAAGAAAAATAAATTCTGCGGTAAGTTTTTTCATTTACAAGATCTGTAAAGGCGGATAAAATCATCTCTTTTCCTTCTGTAACTCAATTAACTCCGCAGAATACATCTTGCATATTGCAGATATTTAAATCTGCGACCACAACTCCACACTCCACTCTTCACACTCCACACTTTACACAAACTGTGTATATTTTTTTAATAATTATAAATTCACTTGACCTTTTGACGAAATAATGTTAATCTATTAAATGTATAAAATTGACGTATTATGGGTAAATGCAGATTTATTCAGGAGGTACATAATGAATTTTCAGATGAACAAAAAAACAATTATAGCGCTTGCTGTGTTGGTTATTGTTTGCTGCGGTTCAATTCTCGGTGTAAAAATGATGGCCGATTCAGTCGAACCACAGACAACTGCACCTACAGTTGTTCAGCCGCTTCCGACAGTACCGTCTACTGAGCCTACAACAGCTCCTACCACAACGGAACCCACAACAACAGCGCCCACAACAACGGCTCCTACCACAACTTCACCTCCGTTGACACTTCCCACAACAATGCCGACTACAATGCCCACAACAATGCCTACGACGGCTCCTTCATTCACAATGCCGTCTCTTGACATTCCTACAACAAAGGCTCCTGACGGCAACCCTCAGACAAATATCAACAATGCAGCACTTTTTGACCAGGGATTTATGAGCTATAAGTTCAATCCCGACGGCAATTTCTATTATACAAACTCAGACCCGTGGCAGAGAACACTCGGTTATACAGAGTTTTATGATATCGGTGCTCCCTTCCTTGCAATTTACTTTGATACAATCAGATGTAAATTCCGTTACGCTGATAAGGACTGGATGATTCAGTTCTGGAAGGGTCAGTACGGCTATGTGTTTATCGGTGCTGAAATCGGTGTTTACTATAAGCCTATAAACAGAACAACAGAGTTTTATGACTGCGTAAGTGATGCTGATTCACTTTATATGTCAATGACCTGTTACAGAGACGGCAGTGAAATTTTCAGCCGTGATTATTCAAAGTACTGGTGGTGTACAGGCTTCGTGCCCGGCAAACTGGATAACTTCTCAGACCGTTCAGAGCTTACAGTTAAGTGCAGAATCACAATGAAGGACTACAAGATGCTTCTTGCATTTACAGGCTCACTTAAAGAAAACGGTTTCATAACTGATGAAGATTTCAAAACATCAGGTCTTGATGTGTTCTTTACATGGCAGTAATTTGAAAAAAATCTCAATTTCCTATTGAAATTTGAGGTTACATATAGTATAATGAAGAATGATAAAAAGCAAATATTGTATATTTTCGGCATTTTATGCCGCTTAATATAAATATTATGAAAGGATTGATTACAAATGAAAAAGTTTCTTGGTGTTATCGTAGCTCTCACAATGTGCGTTTGCCTTCTTCTCCCCACTGCTTTTGCTGCAGATTCAGCAATCGGTGATGTAGATCTTGGCTCACTCTCATCAGACGAACTTGCAGCTCTTCTCGGTGATGTAGACCTTGGCGGTCTTGACCTTGACAGCATTCTTGCAGATATCGAAGCTGGTGACGAAGACGCTCTTGCTACTCTTGAAGATGCACTTGCAAAGATTCAGGCAGAAGTTACAACAACTTCAGCAACAGGTTCAGTTGACGACGGTTCAATGGACATGGGCGCAATCGAAGATATGGTTGGCGATCTTTCAGGTGATGAAATGTCTTCACTTATGGGTACTGTTGGCGATGCTTTCAGCGGCGCAGGCCTCGATCTCGGCGGTTTTGATCTCGGCGGTTTCGATGTTGCAACAGTTCTCAGTGGCAGCGGCAGCAGCAGTGAAGGCTCAACAGAAGGTGGCGACGTTGCAAGTGGCGCTACTGATATGGTTACCGGAATCGTAGATACTCTCATGGGTGGTCTCGAGGCACTCGGACTTGATACTTCTATGATCGAAGGTATGCTTGATAACGATATCGTAAACTTCTTCGCAAACATGTACATCGGCTACGTAGGTGAAGTTGAAGAGACAACTACAGCTGCTCCTGAAACAACTACAAAGAAGCCCGCTGTTGTTACAACAGAGACTCCCAAAACCGGTGATACTTCAGCAGTTATCGCTGCTATCGCTACACTTTCAGTAGCTTCTGCAGCTGCATTTGTTTGCCTCAAGAAGAAGGAAAACTAATTTGTTATCACTTTTGTTTTAACTTTTTTAAAAAAGCTAGTACAAAAGGCTGTTATGCGAGAGCATAACAGCCTTTCCTTTTTTTATTCTAATGTTTTATCAGTTAACAAGATTTATGGGTTTTCCGTCAAGAAAAGCAGTTACGTTATCCTTGAAAATTCCCATAAGTCTTGTTCGTGCTTCAAAGCTTGCCCACGCAATATGGGGAGTTATAATACACTTATCTGTGAAAAGAAGTGGATTATCTGCCTTAGGCGGCTCTGTTGAAAGAACATCAACGCCGGCACCTGCAATTACACCTTCATCAAGAGCTTTTTTCAAATCTGCTTCGTTGATTACAGGACCTCTTGAAGTATTGATAAGAAAAGCGTTTTTCTTCATTTTGCTGAGGAAGTCAGAGTTTACAAGTCCGTTGGTCTTTTCAGTAAGTGGACAGTGCAGTGATATAACATCAGATGTTCTGATTACATCCTCAAGGTCAGTGAATTCAACAGTACCAAAGCCGTTATAGGTGCGAGTGTTAGGGGAGTAAGCTTTAACCTTCATACCGAAGGCGAGAGCAATTTGTGCTACAGCTGAACCGATTTTTCCAAAGCCCACAATACCGAAGGTTTTGTCCCTCAGCTCACAAAGGGGAGTTTTTGTATAGCAGAAATGGACGCAGCTTGTCCATTCACCGTCTTTAACACTCTTATCGTGAATTGCAACGTGGTTTGTAAGCTCAAGCAAAAGCGCAAACACAAGCTGAGCCACTGCATCGGTGCTGTAAGCGGGAATATTTGAAACGGGAATTCCAAGCTTTTTTGCAACTTCTGTGTCGATTACATTGTAACCTGTTGAAAGAGTAGAAATGAATTTAAGCTTAGGAAGGCTTCTGAGCATTTCTCCCGTAAGTACAGTTTTGTTTGTAACAAGAATGTCAGCATCCTTGCTTCTTTCAAGCACATCCTCGGGTAAGGTGCGGTCGTAAACAACATACTCATCAACAAGGTCATTAAGCCAATCCCAGGAAAGGTCACCGGGGTTTTCGGTGTATCCGTCAAGTATTACAAGTTTCATAAAATTATTTTGCGATTATAAAAAAATATCGCAAATTCCTTTCTAAAGTTTATTTCTTTCATTTTCTTATCACAATTGTAGCATATATTTGTGGCGTTGCCAAGAATTTAATTAAAAAACTTTAAATTTATCAATTAAAAATTAAAATCACTGTTGACCTTTGGAGATTTTTATTATACAATATACGGGTAAAATGCTGTCGTCTACACTCTGTGGATAACATGAAGGAGATGAAAGCTTTTTGGCTAAGTCAAAGAAAGCAAAATTTTCGCTGAGCTTTGCGGCGTTTATATGTTTCCTTATTGCCTTGGCGCTGACGGTGCTTTTGAGAGCATTCAAAGATGAAAGCTTTCTCGGTTGGTACGATAAGTATACAGATACATTGATTTATTATGAGCAATGGATGCAGATCTACGGTGCGACGTGGATTTCAGCTCTGCTTATTGTGTTCAACTTTCTTCTTAAGGCGCTTTTACCCTGGTTTCCCATATCCTGCATCTGTGTGGTGTCCGGTGTACTTTTCAAGTGGTACTACGCTATACTCATAAATGTTGTGGGTGCGGCAATTCTCTTTACTGTGAGATATTTCTGGGGGAAACGGTTCGGGGCAGGCAATGCAGAAAAAATTCTTGAAAAATATGCCGGTGTGAAGTCTGTTATTGAAAGTAAGAGTCTTCGCTCTGATGTGGTGCTTTTCGCTCTGAGGTTTTCTCCTCTGATGCCGATTAATTCCATAAGCAGTGTTTACGGCACAACGGATATGCCATACATAAGATATGTTCTGGTATCTCTTGCAGGCTTTTCTTTTAAGATTTTTTCTTATACCATTATCGGTAGAAATGTATACGACCCTGCATCGGCAAGCTTTATTGTACCGTTTATAATTCTTTTTGTTATAACGGGGTTTGTTCTTTTGTCCTTAGGGGCAGCACAGAAGAATATAAAATTTTGAAAGGTGAATAGTATGAAAACAGTTTCAGAAATGAAGGTGCTTCTTGCTGAAAAAAAGCTTAATGAAAGCTTTGGCAGCGTTTATACAGAAGATGCCTTCGATGCTCAGTATTCAAGATTTCTTAATGTACTGGAAAGCTTTGAAAAGCGTTTTTCAGCCGACAGAGAGATTTCTCTTTTCTCGGCACCGGGCAGAACAGAAATCTGCGGTAACCACACAGACCATAACCATGGCCTTGTGCTTGCAGCAAGCATCAGTCTTGACGCAATTGCAGTGGCTTCAAAAAATGATGATAATATTATCAGAATAAAGTCAGAAGGTTATCCTCAGGACGAGGTTGACTGTAATGATCTTGAAGCAAAAGAAAATGAAATCGGCAGAAGCCAGGGTATCATCAGAGGTATCGCTGCTCGCTTCAAGGCACTTGGCTATAATGTAGGCGGCTTTGATGCAACAACAGCTTCTCAGGTGCTTTCAGGCTCAGGACTTTCATCTTCAGCTGCTTTTGAGGTGCTTGTGTGCACAATGCTCAATCATCTTTATAATGACGGTAAGGTTGACCCTGTTGAAATTGCTAAGATTTCACAGTGGAGCGAAAACGTTTACTTCGGCAAGCCCTGCGGACTTCTTGACCAGATGGCTTGTTCAGTAGGCGGATTTGTTTCAATCGACTTTGAAGATACAAGCAAGCCCGTTATAAATAAAATCGATTTCGATTTTGCTTCATCAGGTCATTCTCTTTGCATTGTTGATACAAAGGGCAGTCACTCAGACCTTACTGATGACTATGCGGCAGTAAGAAGCGAAATGGAAAATGTTGCAGGCTTCTTCGGAAAAAAGGTGCTCAGAGAATGCAGTAAGGAAGATGTTATTGCAAACGCAGGCAAAATTGCTGAAAAGCTCAACGAAAGAGCAGTTATCAGAGCTCTTCACTATTACGGTGAAAACGAAAGAGTACTTAAGCAGGCAAAAGCACTTTCAGAAGGTGATTTTGAAGAATTCAAATCACTTATTATAGAAAGCGGCAGATCCTCTTATATGTATAATCAGAATGTATACACATGCAAAAAGCCCACAAATCAGCCCCTTTCACTTGCACTTGCAGTAAGTGAGCAGATTCTTTCAGGCAAGGGTGCATGGAGAGTACACGGCGGCGGCTTTGCAGGAACAATTCAGGCATTTGTACCCGACGCAGCAGTAGAGGAATACACCTCAGTAATGAAGTCAATCTTCGGTGACGATTCCTGCTATGTGCTTTCAGTAAGACCTTACGGCGGCGTAAGTCTTGCTTAACCAAGGTTAATATTTTATATTACATAAATTTATTCAGGAGGCAGAAAAAATGAACAAGTCAATCAAGAGAATCATTTCATTCGTTCTTTGTCTTTGCATGCTTTCATCAATGCCCATCATCAGCTTTGCAGCAGTTGATAAGGTAGGAACCATCAAGGTTGCTTCTTTCACAGACTCAAAGATTGAAATTCAGTGGAGCAAGGTTGACGGCGCAGACGGCTACGAGGTTTACAGAAAGACAGGCAGTGATGATTGGGAAAGACTCAAGAGAGTTGAATCACTTTCATACTCAGATTCTGTAAAGCCCGGCACATTACATTCCTACCGTGTAAGAGCTTATAAGGATAAGTTCCTCAGCAAGGAATACGGTGCATATTCAGAAACAGTTAACGCTGCAACAAAGCCCAAGAACATAACAGGTCTTAAGGCAACAGCATATAGCTCAAAGGGTATTGAGCTTACTTGGTCTGCAGCAGAAGGTGCACAGAACTACGTTGTATATATGTACAACGCAGGCACAAAGGAATACGAAAGAGTTGGCACAACAGACAAGCTTTCATACAAGGTTACAGGTCTCAGTGCTTCAACAAAGTACTATTTCCAGGTAAGAGCTTACCACAAGCTTAACGGCACAATCACATCAGACTGGACAAAGGTTTCAGCAACAACACCCCTCGGTGACGTTGAAAACTTTGTACTTAAAGAGTGTACAGACACAACCTATGCGCTTTCATGGAGCAAGACCAAGAACGCTGAAGGTTATGAAATTTATAAGTACGACACCAAGACAAGTGAATGGGACTTCTTCAGAAGCACAAAGGCAAGAAGCTACAAGTTCAAGGGTGTTGGCAAGAACTACAATGTTCTTTACAAAATAAGATCATACGCTACTAATAGTGGCAAGAAGATTTACGGTGTATTCAGCGAGCCTATTGCAGCCGGTACAATTCCTGCAGCTCCCACAAACATCGTTGCAGCTCGTAACACAACAAACGATATTGCTGTAGCTTGGCTTGCAATCAACGGCGTTTCAGGCTACGAAATTTACCGTGCAGATCCTGGTCTTACAGAAAACTGGAAGAAGGTAGGCACAACAACAGAAGCTAACTTCACAGATAAAACTGTTCCCGGTACAGGTGTTTATAAGTACAGACTCAGAGCTTATAAGGGTACAGGCGACCACCTCTTCTTCAGTGAATTCTCAGAAGTGAAGTCAATCACATTCCAGAAGCACGAAAATCAGGATAGTATCTATACACAAGAACTCGAGCAGATCGGTCTTGTTGGTTACCTTTACGACTCAAAGAACGAATGCTTCTATACATCAGATGACCCCTGGCAGAGAAACTTCGGTTACAGTGAAGTTTACGACGTAGCAGCTGGTCTTACACTTATGATCATCGAAACACTCAGAATCAAGTTCCCCTATAAGGATAAGGACTGGATGATTCAGGTTTGGAAGGGTCAGTACGGTCTTGTTCTTATCGGTGCTGAAGTTGGTGTATACAACAAGCCCAAGGACAGAAAGATCGAACACTATGACTGTGCAGAAGATGCTGATAAGCTTCGCATGGAAATGGAAATGGAAAGACTTGAAACTGTTAACGGCAAGCCTCAGTGGAAGCGTATCATCTACAGACCTTACGCTGAATACTGGTGGATCACAGGCTTCGTATTCGGTAACGAACTCGGCAACATGGATTCACTCAGAGTTAACATCAGAATTACAATGAAGGACTACCAGATGCTTTCAGGCGTAACAAGCTCACTTGAAAAGCAGGGTTACTACTATGAAGTTGATGGCCTCGATGTATACTTCACATTCAGAGGTGAAAAGAAATAAATACTATAGTAAAGCTTTGTAAGGAAAACGGTAAAAGGGAAAGACACAGTGAGGAAACAAAAAGACTCATCAGTGTAATTCCTTCCGAAAGACAGTTAAAGCTTTGCGATATGGAGTATTACAGCTTCATACATTTTGGTATTAATACAATCAACAATGTTGAATGGGGAAAAGGCAGCGAAAATATCGCTGCCTTTAATCCTAAGAAGCTGGATACTGACCAGTGGTGCAGTGTGCTTAAAGAAACGGGAAGTAAGGGTGTTATAATTACCGCAAAGCACCATGACGGTTTCTGCCTTTGGGCAACAAAGGAAACTGACCACTGTGTTACCAATACTCCTTTTAAAAAGGATATCGTAAAGATGCTGAGTGACAGCTGTAAAAAATATGGTCTTGAATTCGGAATTTACCTTTCTCCCTGGGACAGGCACGAAAAAACTTACGGCACAGAGGAATATAATGACTTTTATATCCGTCAGCTGAAGGAGCTTTGCACAAACTATGGCGAAGTGTTCTGCTTCTGGTTTGACGGTGCCTGCGGTGAAGGCCCTAACGGCAAAAAGCAGGTATACGACTGGCAGAGATATTACAGCACAATCCGTGAGCTTCAGCCAAATGCTGTAATCAGTGTGTGCGGACCTGACGTGCGCTGGATAGGCAACGAAGCAGGTAAAGTGCGCGAAAGCGAATGGAGTGTAATTCCTGCTTACAGTGAAAAAGCAGACGCAGTAATGGAAAAATCGCAGAAGAACGATGACGGTGGCAAGCAGGTGCTTGTTCTCAATGAACGTGAAACCGATCTTGGTTCAAGAGAACGTCTTTGTGGCTGCGAGGAGCTTATGTTCAAGCCTGCTGAGGCAGACGTTTCAATTAATCTCGGTTGGTTCTGGCACGGCAATCTGTATTATCTCTTCAAGAAAAACCGCACTGCAAAAGACCTTGCAGATATTTATTTTAAAACAGTAGGCGGCAATGCAACCCTTCTTCTTAATGTTCCGCCTAACAGAGACGGCCTTATCGATAAAAGAGAAATCAGA
>JAFOXT010000187.1 GCA_017425745.1 Clostridia bacterium
GGAACAGAACCGAGATTCTTTACATATGTGAGAAGTGAGTAGTTCTTAACGTTTGAAATTGAATCCCATGAAATGGTTGCTGAATAGTCATCCTGAGTAACAGTAAGACCCTTTGTTGTACCTGTTACTGTTTTTGTTACATCAATCTGGTCGCCAAGGCTGTTGCGGCCTACTACACGGTAAAGATAACCGCAGTGCTGACGTCCGCTCTTTAAGGGAGTGTCAGTGAAGGTTCTTTCTGTAAGGTTGTTACCGCCGGGAAGAACCTGCCATTCAGCATCTACTGATGAATAGTACTGAACATCATAGGTTGAAGCACCGCTGAGAGCTTCCCAGCTGAGCTTGATGCTGTTTGCGTCAACACTTGTAGCTGTAAGATTCTTTGCAGCTTCGGGAGCCTTTGCAGTTGTTGAAACAGTAAGAACATCTGATGCAACACCGATTGTTGAATCGTTTGCAGCAGTTACCTTGATTTCATATGCAGTGCCTGAAGCAAGACCTGAAATCACATATGATGTGCTTGTTGTTGATAAATGAGTCCATTCGGTTGAACCCTTTTTTGTATAGCTGAGCATATAGTTTGTAGCATTTTCAGCTGCATTCCATTTAACAGAAATGCTTGATTCTGAAACTGCAGTTTTAGCAAGACCTGTTACCTTTGAGGGAGCAACGGGAGGCTTCGTCGGAGGCTCAGTGGGCTTAGTTGAAGGCTCAGTGGGCTTTGTCGGAGGCTCAGTGGGCTTAGTTGAAGGCTCAGTGGGCTTTGTCGGAGGCTCAGTGGGCTTTGTTGAAGGCTCAGTCGGTTTGCTTGAGGGCTCGGTCGGCTTGCTTGAGGGCTCAGTCGGCTTGCTCGAGGGCTCAGTCGGCTTGCTTGAGGGCTCAGTCGGCTTGCTTGAGGGTTCAGTCGGCTTGCTTGAAGGCTCAGTCGGCTTGCTTGAAGGTTCAGTCGGCTTGCTTGAAGGCTCAGTCGGCTTGCTTGAAGGTTCAGTCGGCTTGCTTGAAGGTTCAGTCGGCTTGCTTGAAGGTTCAGTCGGCTTGCTTGAGGGCTCAGTCGGCTTGCTTGAAGGCTCAGTCGGCTTAGTTGAAGGTTCAGTGGGCTTTGTAGGAAGAACTGGTGTTGTAGCCTTTTCTTCTGTAGCAAAGGTGTAGTTTCTTGTGAAATGAGTTTCTACTGTTTTGCCGTCTTCGTTGAAGTAAGCCTTGATCTTATACTTGTATGTTGTGCCGGGGTTAAGTCCTTCAATTGTGGCTTGTGTTTCGTTTGTGCGCTTTACGCCTACACCAGAGGGAGTGTAAATTTCATAAGCATCTGCACGGATGTCATTCCATAAAAGTGTAAGTGATGTTTCAGTGCGTGCAATAAGGTTAACCTCTGTAATTGAGGGGAGCACTTCAGTTGATGTCTTGAAGGCTGAGCTTGCTGATGAATAAACAGCTTTACCGCTTACTTTTCTGAAAGCCTTAACCTTGTATGAATACTGTGTCTGAGGCTCAAGCTTTGTATCCTTAAAGCTTGTTGATTTTGTGCTGCTGAGAACAGTATCCCACTTTTCGGTCTTTGAGTTGTATCTGTAAACTCTGTATCCGTGTGCACCTGAAACCTTGTCCCATTTGAATTTTACTGTTGTATATGTTGAGGGCTGAGCCTTGAAGCCTGTGGGCTTTGCAAGGGTAGGAGTTGCCTTTGTTGTTTCATAAGAGCCCCAGTAAACCTTCTTTGAAACTGTCTGATAGGGTCTTACTCTGTATGAATATGATTTGCCGGTTGTAAGGTCCTTGAAGGTGTATGAAGTCTTCTTTGTGGACTTAACTGCGGTTACCCATTTTTTCTTTGCTGAATCATATTTATAAATTCTGTAACCGGTTGCATCCGGAACCTTGTTCCAGCTGAGCTTTACTGCGTTGTATGAGGTTGTAACCTTAACTGTTGCTGCGGGTACACCAACCTTAACACTTGCTGTTGAGCTGTATGAGCCGTAGTAAGTTTTGCTTGATTTATAATAAGCTCTTACACGGAATTTATAGGTTGAACCGTTTTTGAGTGACTTGATGTGAGCGTAGTCATACTTGCTGCTTACAGTTTTAACCTTTGACCATTTCTTGGTTTTTGCGTTGTACTGATAAATCTGATAGCCTGTAACACCGCTGAGCTTTTTCCAGGTAAGCTTAACAGTGTTGTAGTTATACTGTGCAGCCTTAAGGCTTGTTACCTTTGAAACACCGGGAGTAACTGTAAGCTCGTTACTGTTCTTTGTTGAAGAGCCGATAAGTACATTTTCAACTGCCTTTACACGGTAGGTGTACTTTTCGCCTGTTTTCAGCTTTTTGATAGTGTAGGACTTTGTATCAGCAGGAAGCTCTTTTACGCTCTTCCAGTTTGTGCCTTGCTTACGGTAAACAACGTATTTGTCAGCATCTTTTGATTCTGTCCATTTAAGTGTTACTGATGTGGGAGTTACTGATGCTTTAAGCTCAAAGCTGCCGGGTGCAGCAAGTGAAAAGCTTACTGTTGAAACAACAATAGCTAAGCAAAAAGCAAGAATAACCAGTGATTTGAAAGCTTTTTTCATATTGGTACCTCCTGAAAATTTATATTAACTGCACCGTTGCAATTAATTCCAGATAAAAAAGTATTTGTATTCTACAGTCTGTGAGAAGCTGTATTCCTTACCGTTATAGGTAAAGCTTACGTTCATAGGCATTTTCACCATAAGGTGGTCAACCTGATTTTCACGAACCTTTGCTTCAATTGTAGTTTTATCGTAAATACAGTAGTTAAGAGTAAAGCCCTCATACTTTTCTTCAATTGATGTCCAGTCAACGGGCTCAGTGATGAGTGAATGAGTTTCGGCGTCCTTACCCTCGCGCTGAAGATTGAAAGACACTGTATAACCGTTTCCGTTGGGAGCAACTCTGAGAGAGCCCTCATCAATCATATTCTTCTGCAGAATGCAGTCCTTACCGAGAGGAGCAATAATTGATGTTGCAGGAAGCTGAGTAAGAGTATCTGTGCCGCCGACAATTGAGTATGTCTGACCGTATGAACGGGCAACATCGTTGAGAATTGCCGCATATTCAATGCTGTCAGGTGCAACTCTGTTTGTAATGTTACACTGCTTTCTTATGGAGAAGTTTCTTGAGGTTGTATTCTTTGTAATGTTAAGAGCATTAACAAAAAACTCAAAAGCGTTTTCTTCGGTAAGCAGCTTTTCAGCAGTTCTTGCGGTAAGCTTTGCACTGAGCTCACCTGCGTTGCTTTCAGCTCCGCTGAAGGCTCTGATTCTGAAGTAGTAGACTGAATCTTCCTTAAGCCCTGTTACCTTGTACATCGTAATTACATCGCTTCTGATGGTGTGATAAGGAATAAATTCTTCAGTTTTACTGTCATAAATATAAATGATGTAGCCACTGCAATCCTTGATGCCTGTCCATGAAAGAGTGATGCTGTCAGTGGTTGTGTAATCTGTAAGAACTGAGAAGCCTGTAACAATTCCCGGAAGAGTTGTAGCAGTGCATATGTCAGAATAATATTTGCTGTATGCTGTGCCGCTTCCACTCTTGTAGTAAGCTTTTACCGCAAAGCTGTAGGTTGTGTTGCTTTTAAGACCGGTTATTTCAGCCTTAGCTGAAGCAACATCAGTTTTAAGGTAGTATTCCTTTGCCTGTGCATCGTAGATATAAACAAGATAACCTGTTGCGCCCTGAATCTTCTTCCAGGAAAGAGTGATGCTGCTTGAACCTGATTTTGCAGCAAGTCCCGTTACCTTATCGGGTGATGATGTTGTACCGGTGAAGTGAGTGTAAGCGGGTGAAGCGTAGTTTGTTCCGTTTACCTTTGTGTAAGCCTTGATTGCAAAGCGTACGCTTGTGCCGGGCTCAAGCTCTGTAATTGAGCAGGCAGTTTTTGTTGTTTTAAGGAAGGTTATCCATTTTTTATCCTTGGTATCATATACCTTGATAAGATAATTTGTAGCACCTTCTACCTTGTCCCATTTAAGCTTGAAGGAGTTTTTTGTAACTGAATAGCTTTTTACATTCTTTACATTTGCGGGAACAACCTTAACGGTACAAACAGCAGTCTTGCCGCTTCCGTCGTTGGCAGTGCAGGTGATTGTTGCAGTGCCGCAGCTGATACCCTTGATTGTTCCTTTTTCTGAAACCTTTAAGATTTTTTCATCGGAAGAAGTGAATTTTACATTTTTGTTGTAAATTGCTGAGGGTGAATACTTGTAGGTCAGCTTTTCTGTGCTTCCGATTTCAAGGGTAAGAGAATTTTTAGTAAGCTTCAGGGATGTCATATATCTGTATCCCATTTTTACATTGTCCAGCTTTTTGACATAAGTTTCAGCATAAGAGCCCTTGACAACATAAACTGTTGCATTGTTACAACCGGTAAAGGCATTCTTGCCGATTGAAGTTACCTTGTCATAAATAAAAACCTGCTTGAGATTTGTACAGTACCAGAAGGCGGAAGCTGAAATCTTCTTCAGATTTTTCGGAAGGTTAACTCTTCTGAGCGATGAGCATGAGTTAAAAGCTGCTTCACCGATTTTTGTAACTGTTGAGGGAATGGATATGGTTTCCATTGTTTTAACCTCGTCAAATGCCCAGTCAGCAATTGAGGTGATGGGCACACCCTTAACCTTTGAGGGGATTTTTACCTCCTTATCCTTACCGGTGTAAGAGAGGAGTACAGCATTTTTTGAGCCCACGTTGTACTTGAAATCTCCTGAGGAGTATTCCTTTGCACTTGCTGAAAAAGCAAAAAATACTGTAATAGCTGCAACTGTCAGAGACAGAAGCAGAATACTTTTGATTTTTCTTTTCATTTTTCCAATGTCCTCCATTAAAACGTCTTATAACGTTATTAATTATATAATTACATATAATTGTATCATACTTATAATAAAAATACAATTGATTTTCCAAAAATTACACATAGTTTTAAGGCGGAAAAAGAATATTTTTTTGGAAAAAGAAAAAGAGACAGGCTGATGCCTATCTCACGGTTTTTCTTTTTTGTTCAAAGCTTATTTTGAAGCGTTGAGCTTTGTTACGAGAGCTGACTTCTTTCTTGCAGCATTGTTCTTGTGAAGAAGACCCTTTGCTGTTGCCTGGTCAAGCTTCTTAACTGCGAATTTAACAGCTTCATCTTTATTATCTGCGTTTGCTTCAATAGCTGCGTTAGCCTTCTTAAGAGCTGTCTTAAGAGCTGAGTTTGCTGACTTGTTACGAGCCTGCTTTGTTGCGTTTACGAGAACACGCTTCTTTGCTGATTTAATGTTTGGCATAATTACACCTCCTCTTAGTTGCGTATGCGTTAGATATAATAGCACCTTTTTACAAAAAATGCAATAGATTTTTGCAAATTCAGAGATACTTTTTTTATTTGCGCCCATAATAATACTACATTCTTCGGAATAATTCAATAGTTTTGGTGAGAAAAATATGATTTTTAGAACAGATCTTGCTCTTGAAAGGAAAGAATATATCGAAAAAGATGCACTTGACGGCATAGTCAGCGAAAGAAAAGAGGTTGACTCCGTTGTTGTCACAACTATTACGGTGCTTAACGAAAAGGGCGAAAAAATTCTATCTAAGCCTAAGGGAAAATACATCACGCTTGAAATAGGTTCTTTTATGAAAAACAGCGACCTTTTTTCGCCAAGACTTACGGTGCTCAGCGATGAAATCAGAAGGCTCGTACCTGAAGAGGGTACAGTGCTTGTGGCAGGACTCGGCAACGATAAAATTACTCCCGATGCACTGGGGCCTAAATGTGCTTCACTTATTCTTGCAACCCGTCACATATCAAAGGAGCTTGCAAAATCTATAGGCTTTGAAAATCTCCGTGCTGTTGCGTCTGTAACTCCCGGGGTGCTGGGAATAACAGGTATTGAAACTGCTGAAAGTCTTGAGGGAATTGTGAAAAAAATAAAGCCCTCGTGCATAATTGTAGTCGATGCTCTTGCGTCGAGAAACACGGCAAGATTAGGGACAACAGTGCAGATTACAGATACGGGTGTGTCGCCGGGCTCAGGTGTGGGAAATAAAAGAGGCACAATAGACAAAAGCACAATGGGTGTACCTGTAATTGCAATCGGTGTGCCTACAGTGGTTGATGGGCTGACTATGGCTGCAGATGTGCTTAAGGATGCAGGAATGAGCGATGAAGAAGCCGAAAAGCTTCTTTTGAAAAAAGATGAGGGCGAGCTTATGATGGTGACCCCTAAGGAAATCGATAACGTAATTGAAAGGGCTGCAGCACTTGTTGCTATGGGTATAAATACAGCCCTTCAGCCTGATATACCTGCCGAGGATATACTTGCAATTGTAAGTTGACGCAAAAGGTCATTTTTTCTCCGTAAAATGAATAGAATAATATATGTTGATTTGTTCGGAGGACGAGATGAAAGGTAAAGATAAGTTGATTAAAAGCTTGGTTTCGATTTCCCTTGTAGGGTTATTTATATTTTCAGTAAGTATTTTCACAAAGGAGTTTATGGCCCTGTCGGTTAAGCTTGCGCTTTTCAGTCTGCAGATGATGCTGCCTACTGATGCCGTAGAGGAGACTTCTGAAGCTGTAACTGTTACTGAAAAAGAAACTACAACCGAAAAAGTAACGGAAAAAGAGGCGGTTGAAACCCTTTCGCTTTTTAAAAGCTTTACCACTACTCCCGATGATATAAAAGCCCTTATAAAAAAGGAGAAAAAGCTTACGGACAACGGAAAGAAAAAGGGCAATATACGTGAGAAAACCTATAGGAATGAGGGCGTAACAGATAAATTCTCCCTTGTAAGAATGAAAAATGTAAACCGCACAAAGGTAAGCCTTAAGAATATACTGAACGAGAAAATCGACCTCAGTGTTACAAAAAAAGAGCCCTCCGTACTGATTTTTCATACTCATACCACCGAAACCTATCCCATACTTGAAAAAAGCTATTACACCGAAAGCTTTATAACCCGTTCAAACGACAAGGGTAGAAATATGGTAAGGGTAGGCGAGGCGATTGTTGAGGAAATTGAAAACGCAGGCTTTACCGTTATTCACGATAAAGAAATACACGACTCGAAATATACGGGTGCTTACGGAAAAAGCCGTGAGTCTGTTGAGGCAATTCTGAAAAAATATCCCTCGATTCAGGTGGTGCTTGACATTCACCGTGATGCAATTCAGGACTCAGACGGCACAAAGGTAAAGCCAACCGCAACCGTAAAGGGAAAAAAAGCGGCACAGATTATGATAATTTCAGGTTGTCAGGAGGAGGGTAATCCCGTTAAAAATCTTCCCGACTGGCGATACAACCTTACCTTTGCAGTGCATCTTCAGCAAAAGCTTGAGGAGCTTTTTGAGGGAATTACAAGACCGCTTTATTTCTGCCCGAGAAGCTATAATATGAACGTAACTCACTGCTCGCTTCTCCTTGAAGTGGGCTCAGATTCAAATACTCTTGAAGAGGCGGTATACACAGGAAAA
>JAFOXT010000188.1 GCA_017425745.1 Clostridia bacterium
GCAATTATTGCAGCATTATCGGAGCTGCCTGATGAAGCGGTTAAGTCAATAACCTGTGATAGAGGAACGGAGTTCGCCGGATGGCAAAAAGTAGAAGAAACTCTTAATTGTGATGTTTACTTTGCTGATCCTTATTGTGCCTGGCAAAAAGGTACAAACGAAAATCTTAACGGTCTTTTAAGAGAGTTTTATCCTAAAGGAAGAAATCTTTCAAGAGTAAGTCCTGATACATTGAAAAAGAACCTGGCGTTAATTAACGCCAGGCCTAAGAAAGTTTTAAATTACCAAAAACCTTTGGATTTATTTGAAGATTCGATTAAAAAGTGTTGCACTTAGTTTGACAAATCATTAATTTACAAATTTTATCATTAGTAATAAGGTTTAGTTGTGTCATAATAATACTGCAAACGCAAAGAAAACATTTTTTAAGGAGATGAATTTGAATGTCAAGCAGAAATTCAAAGCAGAGCGCAGTGCCTGAAGCAAGAGAAGCTCTCAATAAGTTCAAGATGGAGGCTGCTTCAGAAGTAGGTGTAGACCTTAAGCAGGGCTATAACGGTCACCTCACTTCACGTGAAGCAGGTTCTATCGGCGGTCAGATGGTTAAGAAAATGATCGAATCATACGAAAGAAACATGAAATAAACCTTATTTCAAAGCTTAAGCGCCTGAGTTAAACCTCAGACGCTTTTCTTGTTTATACAAATTTCTCAGGGATATATGCAATAAAATTGCCACCATCTTTAAACCCGAACGACACAAATACACCATCATCACCTATAAAGCTGTACTGACTTCTGTAATTATTAAAGTAACGCTCAATGGTTGCTTTGTCTGTAATTTCTGTGGGATTATCAAAATCAGATGAGACATATATCGGCATATACTCCGCATCAGTATCCTCATAAAATTTTGATGACTGATATGTCGCACAGACAGTTCTGTCGAGAGCTGAATAAATATTTTTATCCCATCTGTCATAAACCTCAATCGATTCCTGAACTCTCATTATCTGAGTTGTTTCGATGTCTTCAATTGTATAATTCTTCAAATTGTTAAGCTGATAACTGTAACACATAACACATATTGTCAATAGTATTTTTCTATCTTAAGAATTTTGTTATAAATTAAAAGAGCACCGCTGTTGCGATGCTCAAAAAAGCTTATATATGGTCTTTGTGTCTTTCGGCAGTAATTATGCCATCCTCAACATGAAGCTTGCAGATTCGTGCATTTCTTGCATCGAAAGCACTTGTTCCATCCTCATTTTTATAATCTCTTGCGTGATAGATTGCATACCATTGACCATCCTCTTTAATCATTGAATGGTGACCGGTACCCTCTTCAAATTCATTTGCCTTAAGTACGGGATGATATGTATTATCATCAGGATATTTTTCAAACTTAACTTTAGTAAGGTCAGTTTCATCAGTTTTAGCTCTTGCATAGCCGATATAATATGTAGGCTGTTCGAAACAGTTGCCTGAATACATAAGATACTGCCACTCGCCTTCTTTAAAATAGAATGCTCCCTCAATGGTGTGCCAGTGCTGACCGGGCTTATATCTGTTTTTCTGATAAATGTCCTCGTCAAGTGTAGGCTCAACAACAAGCACAGGCTTACCCTCAGGTGTAAAAGGATCAAGCATTCTGTCAACATAAATGCAAGTACCTATTCTGTCACCGTCAAATCTGTTGCTTGAATAGAAGAGGAAAAGACCTGCCTCATTTTTTACAATATGAGAGTCAATTGAAAATGGGTGCAGAATCTGTTTTGTATCCGTAAAAGGACCAAGCGGACTGTCTGAAACAGATACGTGCATTGCACCTCGATGACCGCCTTTATCGGGCATATCGTTGTAAATTTCAATTGAATTATACATATAGAATTTCCCGTCAAGCTCGATTACGCTGGGTGCCCAGAAAGCCTTGTGATGCTTCATTGTCATAACCATGCCAAAATATTCCCAACCTTCAAAAAGGTTATCCGAATGATAGGCATATACACCTTCATGTCCGGTTACATAAATATAATATCTGCCACCGCTTTTAATAATATAAGGGTCTGCCTGACCTTTATACTGATTTTCTTCAATTTTCAATAAATGCATATTATCACCTGCTGAATGTTTTTTTACATTATACATTACCTTTGAATTTATTTCAATATGATTTATCAATGTTTATAAAGAAACCCAATTATTCTGAACATAAAACCAAAGAAAGCTTGTCTTATTCTCACTTGTACCACCTCAGTTTTATTATATTACCCATCGGTACAATAAATTCAAAAGCACCTGCATTTATAGCAGGTGCAAATTAATCATATTAAAAGTGTGGATATAATCAGAATAAGAAGACCGATTATGTTTGCAACAGTGAATACACCGAGAAATCTGATAACCTTTGCATCTTTACTTACCATATAAAGCTTTAAGGTAATAAGGCTTGCAAGAGAAGCAATTGGTGTGCCAAGACCACCAATGTTGACGCCTTGAAGCAAAGCCTGCCAATTTTCGGTAAACGCTGAAAGAAGTACAGCAGCGGGAACATTACTTATTATCTGACTTGTGCCAACAGCAGTAAATAAAGTGTTTTTACCGAGAAGCTCTACAAGAAAATCTCTGACCGCCTGAGTTTTTCCGAGATTTTCTGAAATTATAAAAAAGCAGACAAAGGTCAGAAGAAGCATGTAATCAATTTTGCTGAAAATTTTGTTGTTAATAATCAATAAGACAATACATATAACAGCTGTTGTTATATAGTAAGGCACAACGCGTAAAACTGTAAGAAGGCAGAGTGCAAATAGAACAATATAAATTGCAAGATGCTTTTTGTTGCTGATATCTGATTTTTCAATCTCAACCTCCGGAAGCTCAGACGGCATTACAGGAAAAGAAAAGAGCAGCAGAAAAACAAAGCTCAGAATTGTCAGAGGCAGAACAACTGATGTAAATTCTGAAAAGCTGAGATTAAAAGCTGAATAAAGAAACAGATTCTGCGGATTTCCTACAGGTGTTGCCATACTACCGAGA
>JAFOXT010000189.1 GCA_017425745.1 Clostridia bacterium
AAGAAAAATAAATAAGCAACATAAAAAAGCACTTCTTCGGAAGTGCTTTTTTAGTGTGGAGTGTGAAGAGTGGAGTGTGGAGTTGTGGGTCGCTTCGCTCCGATTGTATACTGACGAAACGGTAAACGACATTCAATGCAAAATGCAAAATGCAAAATTGCTGACGAAATCTGAAAATGATTCGTAGGGGCGGCCATTGGCCGTCCGCATTACCACCACAACACACTTAAATGCAAACAACATACAACACATACAACACATACAATGTTTTCTATAATTATTTTCACTTTAATATCTGTAAAAAGTTTTACTGTTTTTATTGTATTATTGTATTATAAACCCTCAGAACCCTTATGAATAGGGCGTTTCAGAGCCATACAATCACCATACAATGTGCCATACAATAAAGACTTTGTATGTTATATTATTTCTATGAAATCATCGGTATCAAGCTCTATCTTTTTCCACCATCGCTGACTTCCGTAATCCTTGAATTGCTTCCGCTCATTCTGTCTCACCCAATCCCCATACCCACACAAAAAAATCATCCCGACTGACTCAGCGGAATAACTTTTTATCATTATATTCAACTTGAAACGGTATTTTGCATTTTGCACTTTGCATTTTGCATTTAAAAAAGCTCCCGAAGGAGCTTTTTTATTTTATCATTTCACCGAACATTTCCTCGGAAATAACTGTAACTCCAAGGTCGTTCGCCTTTTTCAGCTTGCTTCCTGCATCTTCACCTGCAAGAACGTAAGAAGTCTTTTTTGAAACACTGCCTGATGCCTTTCCGCCGAAAGACTCAATAATCGCAGTAGCCTCTGAACGGGTATACTTGGAAAGTGTGCCCGTAAGCACAAAGGTCTTGCCCTCAAAACGAGTGTCTTTAATCTCTTTCTGACTTTCCATATTAAGCCCAAGCTCACAAAGTCTGTTCACAAGCTCACGGCTTTCCTCGTGAGAGAAAAAGTCCGTTACACTTTCAGCCATAATTCTGCCGAAGCCCTCAATAGCCTCAATTTCCTCTGTGGTGGCGTTCATAACCTTTTCCATTGTTCCGAATTTCTCTGAAAGAAGCGATGCTGTTTTCTGACCGATGTGTCTTATGCCAAGGGCGAAAATAAGCTTTGAAAGGTCGTTACTCTTACTTTTTTCGGCTGCATCAAGAAGGTTCTGTGCACTCTTTTCACCCATACGCTCAATTGAAGCAATATCCTCTTTTTTAAGGGTGTAAATATCTGCTGCAGTTCTGATGAGTCCTTCATTAACAAGTGCCTCAAGCACAGCCGTACCCATACCCTCAATGTCCATAGCATCGCGTGAACAGAAGTGAATGAGATTACGCAGAAGCTGACTCGGACAGTCGGGATTACAGCAACGAAGTGCCGCCTCGTCTTTTTCCCTTGTAACCTTACCGCCACAGGAAGGACAGATGTCAGGAATTTTATAGGGAACTGCATTTTCACTGTGACTTACAACGCTGAGCACCTCGGGGATAATGTCACCGGCTTTACGGATAATAACTCTGTCGCCGATGCAGATGCCCTTTTCGTCAATGAAATCCTGGTTGTGCAGTGTTGCCCTTGAAACGGTTGTACCTGCAAGAAGTGTAGGCTCAAAAATGCCCGTGGGTGTAAGCACACCCGTTCTGCCAACACCGATTTCTATATCGAGAAGTGTGGTTTCTTTTTCTTCGGGTGGGTACTTGAAAGCCAATGCCCACTTGGGAAATTTTGCCGTTGAGCCTAAAAGCTCACGTGAAGAAAAATCGTCAACCTTGATAACTGCTCCGTCAATATCAAAGGGGAGAGTGCCTCTGCTTTCACCGATTCGGTTGATTTCGTCAATTGCCTTTTCAATGCTTTCACATTTTTTATAAAAAGGTACGGTGGTAAAGCCAAGCTCCTTAAGGTAATCCAGCGACCCCTTGTGAGAATTAAGCTCCTTGCCCTCAATACGCTGAATGTTAAAGACAAAAATGTCAAGCTTTCTCTTTGCTGTAATCTGAGGATTCTTCTGTCTCAGTGAGCCTGCAGCAGCATTTCTCGGATTCTTAAAGGGCTTTTCGCCGTTTAATTCCTGCTCTGCAGTAAGCTCAATAAATACCTCTCTCGGCATATAAACCTCACCTCTGACCTCTAAAACGGGCAGTGGAGTATTTATTTTAAGTGGTACGTTACGGATTGTTCTGATGTTTGCCGTAACGTCTTCACCAACCTTGCCGTCGCCTCTTGTGGAAGCTCTGACAAGCATACCGTTTTCATATTCAAGTGATACGGAAAGTCCGTCGATTTTCGGTTCAACAACATAGGTGGGTTCACTTACAGCACCCTTTACTCTGCTGTCAAATGCGTGAACATCGTCAAAGCTGAAGCCGTCCTGAAGACTTTCCATAGGTACAAGGTGCTCAACGGGAGTGAACTGACCGTCTGCTTTACCGCCTACTCGGTGAGTGGGGCTGTCTGCCGTTAAAAGCTCGGGATATTTCTCTTCAATTGCAATAAGCTCGTGAAGAAGTCGGTCATATTCGAAATCCTCAATTTCAGGCTCGTCGTTTTCGTAGTATTTTTTGTTGTGATATTCAATTATGCTCCGTAGCTCTTCAGCCCGGTTTTTCATAAGCTCAAAATCTGTCATCTTTTTTCTCCTCGTTTCAGTGTGCCTTCGTAAAATTCGTTTTTAAACCACACATCGTCAATTGTGAACTCTTTTCCGTTAAGGTAGCCCAGCTCTTCGGCATCAGTGGTGAAGTCAAAAACAAGCTTATATGAGCAAAGGCACTGCTTTTTGTAACCGCTTTCCTTGTTCTGCTTGTTTTTTCCGTACTTTCCGTCTCCTAAAAGGGGATAACCGATTGACGCCATATGTGCTCTTATCTGATGAGTTCTGCCTGTAAGAAGGTCAATTTCAAGAAGGCTCAGGCCGTTATCATAGCCGAGAACAGTATACTTTGTGCGGATAAACTTTCCGCCCTGCTGTTGATTTTTTGAAACAAAAACCTTGTTCTTTTTTTCGTCCTTTACAAGGTAGCCCTCAATTGTGTCGGTTTTCTTTTCGGGCTTTCCGTGAACAACACAAAGATAAAGCTTGTGAAGCTCTCTGTCCTTCATTTTCTGGTTGAGCACACGAAGGGCTGTTGCCGTTTTTGCACATATTACAATACCGCTTGTGTTACGGTCAATTCTGTTTACAAGCGCAGGGGCAAATGAGCTTTCGTCCTCAGGCTTGTAATCGCCCTTTTCAAAAAGATAACGCTTCACTCTTGTAATAAGGGTGTCAACATATTCGGTTTCGTCAGGGTGGGAGAGAAGCCCAACCTTTTTGTTGAGAAGAATGATATTTTCGTCCTCATAAACGATGTCTATGTGCTTTCCTGCGCTCATAAAGTCATAAACGGTTTCCTTTTTTTCAAGAAGCTCGTCGTTTATATAAAGGTCAACAACGTCGTCAACCTTAAGCTTTGTTGAAATTTCGGCTCTTTTTCCGTTGACCTTGATTCTTTTTATACGCACATATTTGTACATAAGTGCCTTGGGAAGCTTAGGAAAGCTTTTAAGCAGAAACTTATCAAGTCGCTGATTTGCATCGTTGGGTTTTATTTCGTAGCTTTTCATTGTGATCATCCTTTTAGTTAAAGTGAAAAGTTAAAAGTTGAAAGTTAAAATGTGGTCGCACATTCATATTTCAGCAGACGGTAAGATATAGTCTGCGAAACTGACTAAGTTATACAGGTTAATTAGTTAATTATATCCGACTTTACAATTCTTAATAAAGAAAACTCTACCCGCCGAATTTATATATCTGCTTTGGCGGTACGAATATAAAATTTCAGTAATCGGTTGAAACGGTTACAATCGGAACGAAGTGACCCACATTTCAACTTTCAACTTTTAACTTTAAACTTTTAATAAGCTGATTATACCACAAATCGTAACAAAAGTGAAACTAATTTTAAATTTTTTTAATTGCTTTTCATTATACACTTGAAATACACATTGTTTTTATATATAATAGTAGATGTATAACTGTGACTGTATACTTTTACAGTCGGAAGAAAAAAGAAAAGGAGTTTGACTTATGAAAAAGTTATCATTCAAAGGCGTTATCAGCCTTGTGCTCGCTTTAGTGCTTACTCTTTCTGTGGCTTATATGCCCGGAATGAGCCTTGAAGCTTCAGCGGCTTGTGCAGGCGGATGCTCATTTACAGCTCAGAAGATAGGTGCAAAATATCTCAAGAGCGAATCAACCTGCGGAAAGCAGGCAGAATATTATTATTCATGCGACATTTGCGGTACAAGCTCAGAAGGTACCAATGAAGCTAAAACCTTCAAATACGGCACTGCTCCCACACATAACTGGGGTCCTGCCGTAACAGTTCCTGCTACTTGTACAGATCCCGAAACAAAGGTTCAGACTTGTACCCGTTGCGGAGAAAAGTATGCAAAGAAGGGTTCAGGCACAGGTACCGGTCACTCAGAAAAGTTCGTCAGCAACGGCGACGGTACACATACAAAAATCTGCACAAAGGCAGGCTGTACTCTTCACGAGGTTTCAGATTGCTCAACCAAGGAAACAGTCTGCGGTTACGCTCCTCTTTGCGATTACTGTAAAACAACCTACGGCTCAACTCTTGGTCACGACCTTGTAATTGACAAAATTACAAAGCAGCCCACTTGTACAGAAAAGGGTGAGGCTCTTAAAAAGTGCAGCCGTTGTGATTACAACATAACTGAAGAAATTGATGCACTTGACCACGATTACGATGTTCTTCAGGTTATCACAAAGGCAACCTGTGAAGAAGCAGGTAAGGAAAGCGTTAAATGTAAGAGAAGCGGTTGCGATTTCAACGAGGAAAGAGTAATTCCCGCAACAGGTCACGCTTACAAGAAGACAACCTTCCCCGTAAGCTGTGCAGCAGACGGCTACGATCTTTTTGAATGTCAGAACGAAGGCTGCGGTCACACATATAAGGATAACTGGGTAAAAGACCGTCAGCATAACTATACAGAAACCAAGAAAGAAGCAACTTGCTCAACAGCAGGTCTTATTACATATGTGTGTGCAACCTGCGGTGACAGAAAAGATGACGTTGTAATTCCTGCTCTCGGTCACGATATGGAAGGTGCAGTTGTCTCAAAAGAGCCCACTTGCTCAGATGAAGGTCTTATGACCGACAAGTGTAAGAGATGCTCGAGAACTGTTACAGAAACAATTCCTGCTCTCGGTCACGACCTTGATATTGCAGTAATTCCTGCAACCTGTGTTGAAGGTGGCTTTACAAGAAGCACATGTAAGAGATGTAACTTCGTTTCAGAGGATCACAATATCCCTGCACTCGGTCACGATAAGAAAATCTCCAATGCAATTCCTCCCACTTGTATCTACGAAGGCTATCACGTTTATACCTGTGCAAGATGCGGAATTGAAGACAGAGAAAAGGTTGCTCCTCTCGGTCACGAATATACCTATACATCAGACGGTAACGCAACCTGCCTTCAGGACGGCACAAGAACAGGTAAGTGTATCCGTTGCCCAAAAACAGTAACAGACGCTGACCCCGGTTCAGCTCTCGGTCACTCCTTCACACTTTATATTTCAAACAGCAACGCAACCTGCACAGATAACGCAACCGAATGGGCTGCTTGTGACAGAGGCTGCGGTGCAAAGGATATCAGA
>JAFOXT010000023.1 GCA_017425745.1 Clostridia bacterium
AAAACCGTGATAATCCACATTACCGCCAAGCTTTCCGTAATGAAGCTTGGTAGTCATCATGTGCTCATAGGCTCGTTGAACAGGACAGTTGATAGCTGATACATAAAGCTTCTCATCGGTTTTCTTATCGTTCTCGGCATATTGCAGAGTTTGGTACAAATCCTCATCAAGAAACTTTTTATCAATGGTTTTATCGGGATTTTCAGCATACTGAATAACCTCTTTAAGTCGGCTCTTTACGGGCCAGAATCCTGTGGTAGCAATAAATCATTCACCTCCTTTTTCGGACTTAAAATTTCACTGTGAATTTCATCAATAAGAGATAAGAGCTTTGCTTCGGTTTCGGGGGTCATTTCCTTATTGCAGATTTCACAGAGTTTCCCGTAGAAAGTAAAAAAGGCATCAGGCAACACCGTTCTCGGTGTAAATCTTAATGCTCTCTTTGTTACATATTCACTTGTTGATAGTCCGCATTTTGAAGCATATCTCTCAATCTTCTTTTTGTTTTCAGGTGTTATCCTGATTTCAAGCCTTTGTGTTTTTGCTTTTGGTGTGTTATTCATATCACCATTCCTTTCATTAGATTTTAGGGATTAAGGGACCCTAAAGAAATTGGAACTTGCCGTACAAGTTCCCTGCTCGCTACGGTGTAGGACAGACATCTGCAAGATAGATAAGCGCTTCGTCTGTCTTCCTTCACCGCAGATAAGGACGCCCTTGAAATATACCCTTTTGATTTAATATCAATGAGCCAAAGTGGCTCATATTTTTTTGTCTTTTTCCTGTTTTGAGCCAAAAAGCAAGGTTTTGGCTCACATAAAGTTTTCAAGAAAAGACAGAGCTTCGGCATCGTTCTTTTCTTTCTGTTCTTCTGTCAGCTCAGTATCAACTGTCTGTAATGAAGGCTGTGCCGAAGAAACGAATGAAATATCCTGCAATTCTTCTCTTAAAACTGCACGGATATCTTCAAGAGTAAAGCTCCTCGGATTGTTGATAGATTTAATCTTTTCAATAACTGCCTCAACAATAAATCTGTTGCGTGATTGCTTATTGTTCTGCGCCAAGGCTTCCAAATAGTCATTGGCACTTTTCTCATCGGGGTTATCAAGATTAAACCTTACATTAAGTCTGCGATTATTCATATCCTGCCACTTTTCATCATAGTTTCAGCAAGGTATTCATAACCCTTTGCCGCCGCACAGATGTCATCAACGAACTGAATGCGGTCTGCATTGAATTTGTAGAAATTCTTTACAAGGCAACCGCCACCACCGGTAATATACAAAAGCATAGTGTTTTCATCGTAGCCGTGGTCACGGAGTCTGTGGAAGATTTCAGCTACATATCTCTGTACCTCTGCCTTGATAATCTTCATATCCGCCTGAACGATGTTTGCAGTACCCTTGCACAGTACCTCGTCAATGATATGCTCGTTGATTTCTCTCTGTGTTTTTCTGAGGAAGGCTTCACGGATATCAACAGTACAGAAGTGAGTGCCGAACTTTTCCGTGTACATTCTCTCTGACTGCGGTCTGCCGTTTATGACGTAGAGCACATTCATAGTACCGTTGCCAATGTCAGCCACAAGGTTTACACCGTCCATTTTCGTTGCAAACTGTGAAACCGCCGCATATCCCTGCGGATAGATACTTGCACCTGCAATTTTGATTTTGTACTCGGTATGCTGCCAAGTGAAGGTTACTTCCTCATTCTTGGTAAGATATGCTTTGAAGCTCTCTTTCTGACCTGCAGTCCAAGTGAGTGGCAGACCTGCCGCAATGTGAACTGTGGCTTCTGTCAGGCCCTCTGCACTTAATTCCTTTGCAATAGCCACAAGGGTGAGGGCATAATAGTCCTCGTCTTTGATTTTGTCGGGAAGGAACTCCTTGTGTCCTTCACCGATAAGATAGAACTTACCACCGTAAACAAGCATATCCTTTGTGAAAAGCGGCTCTGAATCGTAAGCCGTAATGCCTGTTCTGAAACAGTGGTTAGCAGTTTTGATGTTGCCATAACCGTGGTCAACACCGATGATGATTACATCATTAAATTTTTTCATTTTAGATTTCCTCCATAAGATTAAAATTTTGTTGGATAATGAATTTGGGCATAAAAAAAGCACCCTCTACGGGTGCGGTGAAATAATGGGGCTGTCGCGAATGTTGAAGATAAACACTCCTTTCTTAAAAATTTTATATGTAAAGTTGGTAGGTGACAATTTTTGTCACTTACCACAATTACCTGATGAAAAACTTCCAAGTGCTCAAAATGAACACTTGGAGAAGATGAACATAAAACTTCCAACGGGCCAAAATGGCCCACTGGAGAATAAAGGTGGTAGTAGGTCATTTTGACCAACTACCAAAAATCTAACGCAGTATTCATATATCGGGTTTTAGAATTTTGGCTATAAAAAACACCTGCTACTGTTAAAGCAACAAGTGTATGTAAACAGATTGAAATTTGTGGTGTATTCTATTTTTGTGGTAGTGTCAGAAATAATTTTGCCAAAAATAGAAATGTATATATTAAAATGGTTAGAAAATAAAATGAACATATAACTGCTTCTTGTTTTTCTGACTTTCATATTTTATAACTGCTCTCCCTGTGAGGGCAGTTTTTCTTTGCCTTGAATTAAAGTCCGTTTTATGGGACTCTGAAATTTGTATAATACAATCAGGTATGATACAATTATTCTAATATCGGATTGGTGTGATATTTACCTTCCTCTATATAATTAATAGGGAACTTTTGCAAAATCACCCATTATAGAGTAACAAGTGAAAATCAAAATCCGTAACAAAAAAATTGTTGTTTTGTAAAAATACAGTTTTTGACACTTTTCACCCGAAAAAGATAGTAAAATAACCTCAAAAATTCAAAAAAGGAGATGAAAAAGCACTATGGGAGCCTTTTCTGTGACTGTCGCATACCGTGACGGAAGAGCATATTGGAACAAAAAGAACTATCCAGCCGGTATATTCGCAACAAATTTTTTGAATGTTTTTTATAAAAATGATACCGCTGCAAGAATTTCTGTCTTTTCAGACGAAATTAACCACAATATCCTCAAGCAGTTAAGGTGCGGCTATCTCAATATCCGTAATTTTACCGATACAGGCAGAATGATTCTTGAGGAGCTGAAAGCTCTGCCTAATATTCCTGTTTACAGTATCCTTGACTTTGATGCCATCCGAGAAAGAGTAGCATTTCTGTTCAGCGAAGAAACAGGCCGGCATATATGTGAATACTTTGTACGAAGAGCTGAAATAGGTTTAATACCCCAAGATGAAGTTATAGTTGATACCGCTTACCGCCGTTGCGATTTTGAATATATAAACGAGTGTGAAGGTATCATTAATGAGTTAACCGGAATTATTACATTCTTCAATAACATCAGCAATGATATGTACTATGCTCATAAGAACCTTGTTGCTTTTGTAAATGCTCTGCCTGACATTGAAAAGCACGATGAGGGACATCTCTTACCAGTAGCAAAGCAGATATTCGGTAACAAGACATTCTCTGTAAATGAAGAGTTTGTTGAGGTCAGGAAAAATATTAAGAGTCAATTTACCACCGTTGCAAGAAAGCTATACTTTGACAGCTTTTACAGCTTTATTGTTACGGATTTCTTTGAGGGTTTGCACTACGGTCATTACCCTAAAAGATGTGAGGTCTGCGGTAAGTATTTTCTTATGCAGAGTGCAAGAAAGCAAAAATACTGCACTAACGGAATAGCACCTGAAAAGATAAACGGTCAGAAGCTCACTTGCAGACAGTATGCTGCCGCAATACGAAAGAAGGAGCTGTCTGAAAACAATCCCATTATGGATATTTACAATAAGCGTTGCAGTTGTATCCGTACCGAAGCTTTACGAGGTACAATTACATCTGCGTTTGCAGAAAAGGCAAAGGTAATAGCAAAGAACAGAATGCTGTTAGCCAAGCGTGAGCCTGAATATTTCAAAACACAATACAAAAAGGATTTAAGCCGTAAAAAGCTCTATGCTGATACGGAGAAAAACTAACGGGAAGGATGTGGCACAATGAAAAAATGGGAAGAAGATTTATATATGTTTCACTGTGCCACGGCGCCGAAGGAAAAGAAATCCTTGCAGGAATATATTGAGCTTTACCTGACCGAAAAAGACGAAAGGTATTTTAACTTCTTCCTGCATTTTTACGAGCCAAGGCTCAATGACAAGATTCACGGTATAGTACACAACTATGCTATGCAGGGGCATTTTGCTGATTTGAAAATGGTCTTTGTTCACGGACTTTACAAGGCACTTGAAAAGTATGATTTATCGCAGAATGTGCCGTTCCTTTATTTTGCAAAGTATTATTATGAGCATGAGATTCACGAATATATCCGTTCAATGAGGCACGGTCTTACCATACCAAATGCCGATGAGGATAAAATGCTTCGCAAGGCCATGGCTCTTTACAGAGAGTACGGAGAAGTGGCTACTAAAGAAAACATTGAAAAGATTGCAGAACAGATAGACCGTTCACCTAAATTCACCTGTGAGCTTATTAGTGCCGGTCTCCGTAACATCTTGTTTATACCGTTTTACAAGGAATACTGCGACGAAGATTCAGAGGAAACCGCTGAAGATGTTACGAGCGATAACACCTTTAACCCGGAACTTGAGCTTATCCGAAAAGAGCAGTCTGAGGCAGTGTGGGGTGCATACAATGAACTCGATATTGGTACACAGCTGATGATTGCTGATAATCTTGCCTTCTGCCCTGAATGTCACAGCATATTTGAGATGAAAAAAGACAAAAACGGCGAACCCGTTAAGGTCCGCCGTAAGAAGAAAACGTATAAAGAAATTGCAATGCTTAATGAGATGTCAGAAGAGGAAAGTGTGAGGGTTAGCTTGGAGAGAGTTTATAAATATATAAGAAACAACTTGAAATCATAAAAAACATTTTTACATTGAAAGCAAGGCTTTTTATTTATAAAGTAAATTCTAAATCAACTTTTTTCTTCTGCTTCTCGGAATAGCGTAGTCAATATCTTCACGCATATAATCATATTTTGTTTTGATACCTTTCTGCATTGCTTTGTAAACATTGTAGGGTATTCGTTTGCCTTTCGGGTTTTCAATAACAGACAGTCCGTGCTCAAGACAGATTTCATCACTCGCCTTTCTGAGCAGACGGTACATAGCCCTGTCTTCGTTCATCTTTCTTCCGTCAGTCATTGAAACAGAATGATCTCCTTAAGTTGTTTTTTATCAAATTTATAAATTCATAACCTTTATTTAAGCTCAGATATAGCTCCAAATATCAATTCAAAGAAAAGACATATTACTTCAATTAAAGCAGCAATTAAAGAAGCCAACTTGTTTTCTTCTTTACTGATATCTTCTGTATCTTCAACTATTTCACCATCAGTGAATGTGATATTTGCATTGGCTTCGGCGTAATCCTGGCCAACGGTACCCCCAAGCTTATCTGATATATATAACTCAAGTGCCTCAACATCAAGCATACCGTCTTTTTGAAGAATCTTTACATTTTCAAGCATCTTCAATCCACTGCCATATTCAAGAAGATAATAATTCGAGGCGGCAATAGTATATGTCTTTGTCAAATCAAGCGGTTCATAAGTGCTGCTTTCTCTGTTGAACACTTCAATATCGTACACTTTATACTGACCTGAAACCCCTGCGAAATCTTCATACTCATCAAGCACAACAGTAGACGGAATACTTGTATTGAAGGAAAATGTCAGTCCGGAAAGATGAGGGAAAGCGCCGCCTTCACCTGGATAGTACATCATGGTCATTTCCAGCATATCTTTTATAGTCTGTCCGCTGATTTCAGCTAAAACTATCGTATTATTAAAGGGAAGAACATTAAGCAAATTATTA
>JAFOXT010000190.1 GCA_017425745.1 Clostridia bacterium
ACGGTGAGGTTGTCCTTGAAGCACTTAAAGAAATGAAAAGACAGTGCCCTGAAAACATTTTCGACAGTGACGGAATAATGCAAAAGGGTATGATTATCCGTCATCTTATTCTGCCGAAGAATACAAATCAGTCGCTGAAAATTCTCGACAGCATAAAAGAAAATCTGGGCACTGATACCCATATCAGCCTTATGGCACAGTACACACCTATGGGTAAGCTTGAAAATACACCTGAGCTTCAGAGAAAAATTACAAAAAGAGAATATGAAAAGGTGCTGAATTATGCCGTTGACCTGGGCTTTCAGAATATCTATACTCAGGACTTTGCTTCAGCAACAGAGGACTATATTCCATCTTTTGATTTAAGCGGTGTATGATTTTAGGCTTAAACTCTTTTCTTTTGGAAAAAAGTGTGCTACAATGAATTAAATCAATAAAAAGGAGAATTAAAAAATGAAAGAAAAAGGAAAAGGCTTTCTTGCCGAATTCAAAAAATTTATAACAAGAGGTAACGCAATTGACCTTGCTGTCGGCGTTATCATAGGCGGTGCTTTCCAGGCTATTGTAAATTCAATTGTAAACGACCTTGTTTCACCTCTTATTTCACTTATCACAAAGGGTATCAACTTTGCTGATAAATTCATTGTTCTTGCAGATACAGATGAAACCTTTGCAACTGCAGCAGATGCAGCCGCAGCAGGCTTTGCAACCTTCAACTACGGTGCTTTTGTAACTGCGGTAATCAACTTCCTTATTATGGCTTTTGTTATCTTCCTTCTTGTTAAGGCAATCAATAAGGTTTCAGAGCTCGGTAAGAAAAAGGAAGAAGAAGCTCCCGCAGCTCCTACAACAAAGGCTTGTCCCTTCTGTAAGTCCGAAATCAGCATTGAAGCTACAAGATGTCCCCACTGTACATCAGAAATTCCCGAGGAGGCAGCTGAATAATGCTTGGCTTTATCGGTACGGGTAATATGGCGTCAGCCATAATCAAGGGTGTGCTTTCTTCAGGCCTTTTAAAGGGTGAAGAAATCGGTGTTTATGATTTGCAGAGCGAAAAAGCTCAGGCTCTTTCAGCAGAATACGGTGTAAAAACCTATTCTTCAGCTTCTGAGCTTACAGAAAACTGCGAAAAAATTGTGCTTTCGGTTAAGCCAAATGTAATTTCTGCAGTTCTTTCAGAAATAAGCAATAAGGCAAAAGAAAAAAATCCGCTTTTCATTTCAATTGCAGCAGGCAAAACCTTAAGCTTTCTTTCTTCCTGTGTGGATTTTGAAGGAAAGTTTGTAAGAGTTATGCCCAACATAAACGCAGTTGTGCTTTCAGCGGTAAGTGCTTTTTGCGCCGGCGAAAATGTAAGCGAAGACGAAAAGCTTTTTGTAGAAAAGCTTCTTTCCTCTTTCGGTACAGCAGTTGAAATCAAGGAGGATTTATTCTCTGTTTTCAGTGCAATTGCAGGCTGCTCTCCCGCATTTTCATATATGTATATTGACTCACTTGCAAGAGGTGCGGTTAAAAACGGAATGCCGAGAGAAACTGCTCTTAAAATTGCCGCTCAGGCTGTGCTCGGCAGTGCAAAAATGATTCTGGAATCTGATGAGCACCCGTGGACTCTTGTGGACAGAGTATGTTCACCCGGCGGCACAACAATTGAGGGTGTTACCTCACTTAAGGAAGACGGCTTTGAAGCGGCAGTTATGAACGCAGTTCAGGCTTCTTTTGACAAGGATAAAAAAATGTAAAACAAGGAGAAAAAATATGAAGAACAGTAATGCAATTCAGGCAGTAAAATTTGCACTTTTCTCTGCTTCGGCAGGTATCATTCAGGTAGCTTCTTTCACCCTTCTCAACGAGCTTGTTCTGCCCAATATCAACATTCAGAACGAGAAGCTTATGGAAATTCTCAGTGCAGAATACGGTGTGTGCTACCTTATTGCACTTATTCTTTCAGTGCTCTGGAATTTCACCTTCAACCGTCGCTTCACATTTAAATCAGCAGCTAATATCCCTATAGCTATGGCTAAGGTTTTCGGCTTTTATCTTGTTTTTACTCCCGTGTCAACCTGGCTCGGCAATATGGCAACAGGCAAGGGCATCAACGAGTACATCGTTCTCGGTGTAACAATGCTTTCAAATATGGTGCTTGAATATCTCTTCTGCAAGTTTGTTGTTTACAAAAATCAGGAAAATACAATGGAAGAGAAAAAATAATTCATCTGCAGTGGCATTCTTCGGAATGTTACTGCTTTTTTATTGCAATAAAAAGCTGGTAGTGATAAAATAAAAGAAAACTCTTGACTTAGGAGAAAAATATGAGAAGCGAAAGAATAAGACTCAAGTATTACTATAACTTTTTAGGCGAAGGCGGAAAGGAGCCTACACTCGACCTTTATCTGCCTTACAATATGCCTGAAATCAACCGTGAAAAATATAAAAGACCCTGTCTTCTTATCTGTCCCGGAGGCGGCTACGGATTTTGCTCAGAAAGAGAAAGCGAGCCTATTGCTCTGCATTTTCTTACTGAAGGCTTCAATGTGTTTGTGCTGAGATATTCCGTTGCACCCCACCGTTTTCCTTCACAGCTCAGAGAGGTTGCGGCAAGCATCGAGCTCATTCACAGATTTTCTGAATTGTGGAATTGCGACACAGAAAAAATTGCAATAATGGGATTTTCAGCCGGAGGCCACCTTGCGGCACATTATTCAACAATGTACGATTGCAAAGAGGTCAGAGAGGTCTTTCCTAAAAGCAAAAAGGTGCAGGCTTCCCTTCTTTGCTATCCCGTTATTACTGCAGACCCGAAGTACAGACACGAGGGAAGCTTTGTTAACCTTCTTGGACACAAACCGTCTGATAAAGAGGAAAAACTCTTCTCCTGTAACTGTCAGGTGACAAAGAAAACTCCGCCTGCTTTTCTCTGGCATACTGCAGACGACACCTGCGTGCCCGTAAAGAACAGTCTCTTTTATGCTGAAGCCCTTTCAGAAAAGGGAATACCCTTTGAGCTTCATGTTTATCCTGAGGGCGGACACGGACTTTCAACCTGTGACAAGCAGTCTCACAACAAGGTGCCGAAAGCTGCCGGATATGACAAGGCTTGGCTTGACAGCGCTAAAAAGTGGCTTAACCTTACATTCAATTTATAAAGGAGAAGAAAAATGAAAACAATTTCAGTAATCGGTCTCGGCAAC
>JAFOXT010000191.1 GCA_017425745.1 Clostridia bacterium
AATCAAGCGTAGATATATTGAAAGAATGGCCACTGGATAATCTGTCATTCAAAATCAGACAGCACGTTGTTCTCATTGATTTCAACGAACGTTTCAAGTAAATATAAAAAAGGCTTATGCGAAAATGCATAAGCCTTTAAGTTTGCTTTTTTAAATCAGCCGAGTGCTACAACGCCTGTTTCGTTGAGAATGAGAAGAGCCATGTAACCAACATAGATTGTGAGAAGTGCAAAGCCCTGCCACTTCTTGAACTTGCCCTGGATAATTGTGGGAACAACTGCAACTGCACAAGCTGCGATACAAACGGGGAAGTCGAACACAAGGTTTACTCTTTCAACGGGCAGCGGAGTGCCGTTGATTACTGCGCAAAGGGGAAGAATAAGTGTTGTGTCGATGATGTTTGCACCGATGATGTTACCAACTGAAAGTGATGATTCCTTCTTACGGATAGCTGTAAGAGTTGTTACAAGCTCGGGAAGTGATGTACCGAGAGCGATAACTGTGAAGCCGATAATTGTTTCACTGATACCCATGCTTGAAGCAATTGTCTTGCCTGATGAAACAAGGAATTCAGCACCGAACACAATTGAAGCTGTACCGAGAATGAAGAAGAAAATCTTAGAAGGTACTTCTTTCTTTTCGTATGAGTCGATTTCGTCTGAGCCTGCAGCCTTTTTACCTTCAAGAAGGTTGCTTATCATAAAGATAAGGAAAATTGCCCAGAGAATGTAAGCTGACCATGTGGGAAGTGAACCACTGAGTGAAAGAACTGTAAGACCGATTACAGCAGCCATAAGAAGACCGCCCTTGAGTGAAAAGCTCTTTCTGTTTACAAGACCTGCCATTGCAACAAGTGACACACCCATAATAAGAGTTGTGTTTGCAGTAACTGAACCTACTGCGTTACCGATTGCAAGCTGAGCTGAGCCGTTCATTGCAGCTCTTACTGAAACAAGAAGCTCGGGAAGTGTTGTTGCGAAAGATACAACTGTTGCACCAACTACGAACTTGGGGATACCTGTTGCTTCAGCGAACCATGATGCTGAGTCAACGAACCAGTCGCCACCCTTGATTGTAAGAACAAGACCTACAACGAAGATTACTGCAGCAACTGCGAGAAGAGAACCGCCTGTGAGTGAGCCAAAAAGGGTAAAGCCAAAGAATTCCATTTTGTTTTTCCTCCGTTTTTGATTTTTGTGTATTTATTAAAATTTTCACGAACTTTGGTAGTATATCACATACTCTTAAAATAATCAAGATTTATTTGTGATATTTTGTGCCAGCAGAAATCTGAACTGCTCGGTAAATCTGTTCAAGAAGCATAACTCTCGCCAACTGATGAGGAAAGGTCATTTTGCTCATTGAAAGCTTTTTGCTGCTCATCTTTTTTATTGTATCTGAAAGTCCGAAGGAGCTGCCGATTATAAACACTATACTGCTTGTGCCACCAACACCCACCGCTTCAATTTCCGCGCTGAGCTCTTCACTGCTTATCTGCTTTCCCTCAATACAGAGAGAGTATATGTATGAGCCCTTGGGAATTTTATCGGTAATTTTCTTCGCCTCAATTGTGAGTGCGTTTTCAATTTCTTTTTCTGATGGGTTATCACTGAGCTTTTCGGGAGTCAGCTCCACTATATTGAGCTTACAGAAGGCTGAAAGTCTTTTTGCATATTCCTCGCAGGCCTCACGGAGATATTTTTCCTTCAGCTTACCAAGACAGATAATTGTAACATTAAGCATTTTTTCACCTCAGAATCTTACAACATCAGAATCGTTTTCAATTTTATTGACTTCAAGAAAGAAGTCGCGTCCCTCAACGGCACCGATGGTTTTCAATGCAGACGCTGAGGTTTCATAAGCCAGCGCCGGAAAGTTGTTGTCACGGCTGAGATGGCCTAAAAAGAATCGTACCGTACCGCTTTTTAAAAGCTCTGTAACCGCTTCAGCGCAGGCGTTGTTTGAAAGATGTCCCACATCGGAAAGGATTCTTCTTTTGAGATAGTAAGGATATGGCCCGTTGCGGAGCATTCCTTCATCGTGGTTGGATTCAAGCATAACAAGGCTTGAGCCCTTGAGATTTGTCATAATCTCTTCTGTCATATGACCTATATCCGTCGCCACAGCCACCTTCTGACCGTCGGGCATCATTATTGTGTATCCGCAGCTTTCGTTGCTGTCGTGAGGAGTTTTAAAGCTTTTTATGTAAAGGTCTCCTATTTCCACGCCCTTTTCAGGCATAACCTCAACGGGAAATTTTCCGTTTATTGTTCCGTTTTCTCTGAGTGCTTCAAGGGTGCCCTCAGTTGCATAAACGGGAATGTTATGATTTGTGGCAAGGATTCTTACTGCATTGACATGGTCAATATGCTCGTGAGTCAGAAATAAAGCTCCGATAGTCTTCGGGTCAATTTCTCTGTCGTTAAGCGCCTTAACCATTCTTCTGGCAGAAACACCCGCATCAACAAGAATTGAGGTTGTTGCCGAGGAAAGAAAGGTTGAATTTCCTGATGATGAAGAAAAAAGTGAACAGAATCTTGCCATTGTAATATCTCCTAAAAAAAATCGGTAATACCGAAGTATTGCCGATTTAAGTTTTTTTATTTAACCTGCGTTGATGCTTGTTGAATCGTTTTCTCTGATTTCTTTTCTGTAGATATCAGCACCAAGATTTCTGAGCTTTTCAACATAATCCTCATAACCGCGGTCGATATAAATGATATCTTCAATTTCTGTGATACCGCTTGCAGCAAGACCTGCAATAATCATTGCAGCACCTGCACGAAGGTCGTCAGCTCTTACAGGAGCACCTGTAAGCTCGTTAACACCCTGGATAACAGCAATTGTGCCGTCAACCTGAACATTAGCGCCCATTCTCATAAGCTGATCAAGATACTTGAAACGGTTATCCCATACGCCTTCAGAAATTACGCTTGTGCCCTTTGCGATACTGAGAAGCACTGCCATCTGAGGCTGCATATCTGTGGGGAAGCCGGGATGAGGCATTGTTTTAAGGTTGCATTTTTTGAATTCGCCGTTTGATTTTACTCTTACAGCATCGTCATATTCTGTAATTTCAACACCGCACTCAACCATTTTTGCTGTAATTGATTCAAGGTGCTTGGGAATTACATTTTTAACAATTACGTCACCGCCTGAAGCTGCTGCGGCAACCATATAAGTACCTGCTTCAATCTGATCGGGAATAATTGAATATGTGCAGCCGTGAAGGTTCTGTACACCGTGGATTTTAATAACGTCTGTACCTGCACCTCTTACATCAGCGCCCATAGCATTGAGGAAGTTTGCAAGGTCAACAATGTGGGGCTCCTTTGCAGCGTTTTCAATTATTGTAAGTCCTCTTGCCTTAACAGCAGCAAGCATAATGTTGATTGTTGCGCCAACTGAAACCTTATCCATATAGATAGGGCTGCCTGTAAGGTGGTCAGCAGAAGCGTTTATCATTGCATTTTCCACAAGAGCAGTTGCACCGAGAAGCTCAAAGCCTCTGATATGAAGGTCAATAGGTCTTACACCGAAGTTACAACCGCCGGGAAGTGCTACCTTAGCTCTGTTATATCTGCCGAGAAGTGCGCCGATAAGATAATAAGAAGCTCTCAGCTGCTTTGTCATTTCGTGAGGCACGATATATGAGTTAACGGTTTTTGTATTGATTTCAATTGTATGCTTATTGATATACTTTATCTGTGCGCCCATCTGGCTGAGAATCTTAACCATACAGCTGACGTCACTGATATTAGGAACATTTTCAATGCGACAGACATCCTGTGCAAGCAAAGTTGCAGGAATAATTGCTACAGCGGCATTCTTTGCACCGCTGATTTCAACTTCACCGAAGAGTCTGTTACCGCCATGGATAACAAGCTTTTCCAAATCTAATCTCCTCTTTCCGTTTTTTCTTTCGGAAATACTATCTGTATATTTCAAATAAATAAAAATCTACCACATATGGTATGCTTTTTTGCCAAAAATAACCAAGGCACACCATTCAACTGCCACATTATATCATAAAAAAACATAAAAATAAAGTCTTTTTCTGCTTTTTGTTAAAAATAACCTAAATTATATTTTTTATCACATAAATTTTATAAACACAGAGTAGAATTAATCCTCAGGCAATAGTTTTTGCATAAATCTTATCTTAAACAGTTAAAAATTATGGCTTATACCGTAAGTTTTTCCTTTTGAGGCTTTTTGTGAGATTTTTCTGTTGATTATAAAATGTTTTTTTGTTATAATGTAAAATGTATAATTATATGTAAAGGAGTTTTTTCTATGACTCATCTTGAAAAAGCAAGAGAGCTTCAGGCAAAAAGCCTGATTGCTGCAATTGAAAAAAGAAATATGACAGCCTTCTACTGCGAAAGCAAGGAGGACTGCCTTAAAAAGGTTTTTGAACTAATGCCCGAAAACAGCACAATTGCCTGGGGCGGCAGCGAAAGCATAAAGGAAGCGGGTATTCCCTCTGCACTTAAGGAAAGCGGCACTTATACCGTTTATGACAGAGCCGAATATACCACTCCCGAAAAGACAAAGGAATTCAACAACCTTGCCTTCAATTCAGATTACTACTTTATGAGCACCAACGCAATTACTCTTGACGGTGTGCTTGTCAACATTGACGGCAACGGCAACAGAGTTGCAAACCTTATCTTCGGCCCTGAGCACGTTATTGTTGTAGTGGGCATGAACAAGGTTGTAAAGGATGTTGAAGAGGCTTATAACAGAGTAAGAAACATTGCTTCACCGCCTAACACAGTAAGGCTCGGCAAAAACACACCCTGCTCAAGAAACGGCAAATGCGGTGACTGCTACGGTGAGGACTGCATCTGCAACCAGATTGTAATCACAAGAAGAAGCAGAGTCAAGGAACGTATCATTGTGCTTCTTGTAAACGATAATTTAGGTTTCTGATACAACAGCGAAAGGAGTAAAAATTATGAAAACAAGTAAATCATCAAAACTGCTTGCCTTTTTGCTTACAGTAATTCTTGTAATGGGCACATTCTGTGTTCCTGCAAGTGCAGCGGCAAAGTCAATTAAAAAAGCAACCCTTTCGGTTGCCACAGCAATTTACACAGGCAAGACCCTTAAGCCAACCGTAAAGGTTAAGCTTTCAGGCAAAACACTCAGTTCAAAATACTATACCGTAAAGTACGCAAACAACAAAAACATCGGTAAGGGTACTGTAACAGTTACCGGTAAAAACGGATACAGCGGTTCAGTTAAAAAGACCTTTAAAATTGTTCCGAACAAGGTTTCAGGCATTTCATCATCCACAAACAGCAACACAGTAAAGCTTACCTGGAAGGCTGTTAAAGGCGCAACTCATTACCAGGTATATATGTATGAAGGCGGCGAATGGGTAAGAAAGGCAACAACCAAGGAGCTTTCCGTAAAAATCGGTGACCTCAGCGGAAACAAAACCTACACCTTCAAAATCAGAGCATATAAAAAGGTAAGCGGTGAATACTACATCGGTTCATATTCATCAAACTATAAGGCTACAACAAAGCTTGCTGCTCCGAAGAGCTTCAAAGCAACTCCCGGTGAAAAATCAATCAAGGTTTCCTGGAGCAAGGTTTCAGGTGCTGACGGCTATCAGGTATGGCTTCACGACGGCAAGGACTGGATTGATGCAAAAAACACAAGCAAAACCAGCTACACCTTCTCCTCTCTTAAGGAGGGCGTTGTGTATTCCTTCAGAGTAAGAGCATACATAAACAGCAGCACAAAAACATACGGCTCATATGCTTCAACAATCAAATCAACAACCTCTCTCGGTGCAGTTACAGGCCTTAAGGTTTCAGATATTGACCTTAACTTCGCAAAAATCTCCTGGAATAAGCTGGTAGGTGCTGACTACTATATAATCGAAAAAGAAACCGAGGTTGGCGATGTAACCTCATATAATACCACAAAAACAAGCTTTGAGCTTACAGGTCTTTACGACACCACAGGTGTAACAGTTACAGTCAGACCTTACAGCGAAGAAACAAAGTCAACCGGCAAGGCCGCTTCAATCAGCTTCCCCACAAAGCCCAAGGCTCCCGACAAGGTTGAAATTTCAGACGTTACTGAAAACAGCGTGTTCCTCAACATTATGCTCAGCACAACACGCTCAGGCTTTGCAGTTTATCTTCAACAGCTTGACAAAAACGGTGATATCTTAAACCGTACAAAGCTTGCTGACACAAAAGCTTCAACCACATTAAAGGAGCTTGAAAGCGGAACAAAATACCGCCTTGAGGTTCGTTCTTACAACACCTTCAAAAATGAAATTCAGGAAAGCGACCCCGTTTATTCAGAAGCTTTCACAACTCTTCCCGGCAAGGTAAACAACCTTAAAGCAATTTCTTCAAAGGACAGAATTTCACTTTCATGGGCACTTCAGACAGGTGCTGAAGGCTATGAGGTTTACGACGGAAACAAGGAGCTTATTGAAGCACTTGCTGCTGACAAGAACATTTACACAGCTTATTCACTTGAAGAAGGCAAGGACTACACCTTCTATGTAAGAGCCTTCATCAAGAATGAAAAGGGTGAAAAAATCTTTGGTGATTATACTGAAGTAAACGCTTCAACAACCGGCACAAAGCTCACTTCTCTTACCTTTACAAGCAAGACAACAAAAATGAGCAAGGGCGAAACCTTCCGGACAGAAGTAAAGATTGAACCTGCAGAGGCTGAAAATGTTTCACTTAAATACACCTCATCAAATCCTGCTGTTGCAATGATTGACAACTACGGCATAATCACTGCAGTTGCAGAGGGTGTAACAAAAATTACGGTTTCAAATGATGACGGCTTAATTTCAGATTCCTTTACACTTTCAGTTGAGGACATCAAGCTTCAGTCAGTTTCAGTAAACAGCACATACACAGTAAACGTAAACGAGAGCGTTGCAATTGTTCCCACCTTCAACCCCTCAAACGTTTCAGATAAGTCCTTTACTCTTTCAGGTAAGGATTACACATATGAATATGAAAGTGGTTTCGGAATGCTTGCTACTACAAAAACCGATACCTGCAAGTTTGACGATTATTTCTTCATAGACACCAAAAACGGCAGACTTCTTGCTAAGCAGGCAACAGTTGAACCCAAAACAGGTAACGCTTTCTCATTCACTGTTACCCTTACAGCTTCAGGCGGAAAAACAGCGAGCTTCAAGATTTCTTCAACAACAAGACTCATTTCCGTTTACTATGCAGGTGAGGATAATCCCTGGTACTACGGCAACAGTGCAAAGCTTTCAGCAGACGTTGACTCAAACGCAGGCTTCAGAGCTGACTCACTCAAGTGGTCATCAAGCAACACAAAGGTTGCAACAGTTTCATCTGACGGTATGGTTAAATGCGTAGGCACAGGTGAAGTAACAATTACAGCAACTGCTCCCGTAGGCACAAAGAGTCACAGCATTACATTCTATGTAAGAGAGGTTATTGCTCTCACAAAGGACTACTACGAAAACTGCAACATAGGTCAGGGCTATCAGCTTTCAGTTGACATCAAGCCTTCATCATCAGGTGCAAAGGTGCTTTACCTTTCATCAGACCCCGAAACTGCAACAGTAAGCACCACCGGTAAGGTAACCTTCAAAAAGGCCGGTTCTGTTGAAATTTACGTCTCATCTGACCTTACCGACACAGTAAAGGCTGTGCTCACAACCGGCAGCTGTACTGTTCCCGAGGGTTCAAAGGCAAAGCTTCTTTCAGTGCTTGAAGACAGTGCAAACAAAATCAAAACCCAGATGCCTGCACTTTACCATTCATCACTCCCCACCTTCACAAACGTTAAGATTCACAAGGAAGGTAATTTCAAAACCGAAGATCTTGTAGGTATTTTTGAATCCTTTGCTTCTTCACAGTCAAGATATATTCCCGCAGTAACCTTCAAGAATTATCCCAACCAGACTGAATACGATAACGCTTACAGCAGCTATATGGCTTCAGTGCCCGTTTCAGGCGCTCATTACCTTGTTATTCCCGGACTTCAGGAAAGTGAGATAAAGTCAATTGAGGTTGTTGATAAGGGCTCATACACCTATGATATCAAGCTCACCCTCAACGATGAA